>JBEKGQ010000474.1:0-5804 GCA_050012715.1 Polyangiaceae bacterium | reverse complement strand
GCCCGCTGCGCCAGCGCGTCCGCCCCCTCCGCCCGCGACAGATCGCCCCGCACCGCCTCGATCCTCCGCGTCACCCGCGTCGTCGCCTTCGCGAGCGCCCGCTTCAGCGCGTCGCGCCGTCCCCCGGCCTCGCCGCGCGCGACCTCCTCCACGATGCGCGCGCCCCGCGCCGCCAGCTCGTCGGGCGCCACGCCCTCCAGGCCCCGCGCCGCGCGCTCCGCGAGCGTCGCGCCGTACGCCGTTCCCGGCTTCGCCGCCCCCGCCATCGCCTCCCGCAGGCGCGCCCGCTCGGCCGGACCGAGGAGGCCCACGCCGAGCCCCTCGGCGACGACCACGTGCCGCGTCTCGCCCGGCACCCGCAGCTCGAGGAGCGCCACCTCGCGCAGCCCGAGGCGCGTCACGCGCACCTTTTGCAGGTACCCCGCCGAAAGCTCGCGGCCCATGTCCCGGGCGCTGCGATAGCATGAGACGCGAGGGCTCTCTTTGAACAAACCCCGCGAGCTCGCGAGCGGATTGTCTGAGCCAGGCTCCGCAAGGAGGCTGGCGTGAATCGCCGTAGCTTCCCGACCGGTCAGATGAGCACCGCCTTGCTGAAGGCGCTGCACCGGACGCTGACGGCGGAGAAGACGGCGGCGGTGGCCGAGACGTGGCTCCGCGGCATCCGCATGGTGAAGGACGATCTCGACGACGAGACGCGCATGGTGCCGCTGCCGACCGTGCACCGCGCGCTCGTGGCCTTCGCCGAGCTGGGGTCGCCCGCGGCGATCCCGCGGGCCTGGAGGTACCTCATCGAGCCGGACTGCCTGGGCGTGTGGGTGCGCACGCTGCGCGGGACGTCGACCCCGGTGGAGGCGTTCTCGCGCGTCGACGCCGCCGACAGCGAGTACGGGCGCACGACGCGGTGGGAGACGCTCTCGGCGCGGCGCGGGGGCTGGCGCGGGCGCGTGAGCATCGCGCACGATCCGCACCTCGAGGAGGACGGGCTGCTCGGCCTCGCGCGCCTGGCGGACCTGCAGGCGGTGCCGGCGCTCTTCGGCTTCACCCGGGTGACGGCGCGGGCGCTCGAGAAGGGCGAGTCGGCGGCGGGGCTGACGCAGGACTTCGAGGTGGCGTGGGCGGTGCCGGACCCGCGCGTGGGCGCCGCGGTGGGGGCCGCCGTCGGGGCCGGGGTGGGGCTCGTGCCGCTCGTGACGCTGGCGACGACGACGTCGTGGGGGGGGGTCGCCGCGGGCGTGTGCGTCGCGATGGGCGGGTTCCTCGGGGCGATGCGCGCGCGCGAGCGGTCGCGGCGCGCGGAGTCGCAGGGGCAGACGCTGCGGGTGAACGCGCTCGAGCGGAGCCTGGCGCTGCGCGAGTCGCGCGAAGGCGAGGTGGGCGCGGCGCTCGAGGGCTCGGTGGCGGCGGGGCAGTACCGCATCCTGCGGCGCATGGGCTCGGGCGCGACGGGGGTCATCTACGAGGCGGTGCGCATCTCGGACGGGTTCCCGGTCGCCATCAAGCTGCTGCGCGCGGCGGCGGCCCACGAGGCGGTGGCGAGCGACCGGCTGCGGCGCGAGGCGGAGGCGCTGGGCCTGTCGTGGCACCCCAACGTCGTCGAGGTGATCGACCACGGGCACCTCGCCGACGGCACGGCGTACCTCGTGATGGAGCTGCTCCACGGCGAATCGCTGGCGACGAAGCTCCGCTCGAAGGGGCGCCTGACGCCGCGGGAGCTCCTGCCCATCGCGATGCAGACGTGCGACGCGCTGGCGGCGGTGCACGCGGCGGGGGTCGTGCACCGGGACCTCAAGCCGTCGAACATCTACATGGCGGTCGATCGCGACGACCCGGCCGGGCCGGTGCGCGTGAAGCTGCTCGACTTCGGCATCGCGCGCGTCGAGTGGGAGGAGACCCGCATCACGAACACCGGCGGACCGCTCGGGACGCCGGGCTACATGTCGCCCGAGCAGGAGCAGGGGAGCAGCGAGATCGACGGGCGCAGCGACATCTTCGCGCTCGGGGCGATGCTCTTCGAGTGCCTGGTGGGCGAGCCGCCGCCGCCGAAGTCGCCGAGCGGCCTCGTACGGATGGGCGAGACGGTGGCGGTGCGCTTCGACTCGGGGACGCAGAAGGCGTCGTCCTTCGTTCCCCCGGCGTGGCGCGCGATCATCGAGAAGGCGATGCAGGTGAACCCGGCCGACCGCTACCAGGACGCGCGGTCGTTCGCGCACGATCTCCGCGGGGTGCGGGAAGAGATCGCGAAGGCGGACGCGACCTGAGGGGCGCAGCGACGCTAGGATGATCCCATGAGCCGTCCCGGGTCGCTGAAGCTCTTCGCGCTGGCGTGGGTCGTGCTCGTGGGGTGCCAGGTGCCGCGGCTGCCCGACGCGCACCCCCAGGGCGCGCAGGGCCCGCGCCCCGCGGCGGCGCCGCCAGGGTATCCGCCGGGCTATCCGCCGGGGTACCCGCAGAGCGCTCCGCCGGGCTACCCGCAGACGTACACGCCGCCGCCCGGCTACCCGGCGTCGCCGGGAGCCGCCCCGGTGCAACCGCTGCCCGCCGCGCCGGGTCAGCCTCCGCCCGCGGTGGTGGCGCCCGGAGCGCCGACGAATCGTCCGCTCCTCGGGCCGCTCGTGGGGCCGCTCATGTGGCAGGCGGAGGTGCGCGCGATCGTGAACGAGCTCGAAGGGAACCTCTCGGCCGAGCAGCGCACGCTCGTGGCGGGGATCCCGCTCGTCTTCGATCCCGACCCGAACAACATCAACGCCTTCGCCGGGTGCGACGACTCGGGGGCGCCCTTCGTCGCCGGCACCGAGGGCCTGCTCGAGACGATCGACGCCGTCGCCCAGACGCGCGCGACCGACGAGCTCTTCGCGACGCGGACGTACGACGCGTACACGAACGCGGTCACGCCGCAGCTCGTGTCGTCGCAGACCGCGAGCCCGGCCTTGCCGCCGAACGTCATCCCGCTCCAGCTCGTGATGGACGCGCGGCGCGTGTCGCGCGCGCACGAGATGTTCGACGAGATAGCCGCCTTCACCTTCGGCCACGAGCTCGCGCACCACTACCGCGGCCACACCGGCTGCGCGCACGGGCAGCCCTCGCACATCGCGCCGGTGCTCTCGGACATCCGGCGGGTCGCGTCGACGAACATCCCGTGGCTGAACCAGCTCAACGAGAACGAGGCCGACCAGTTCGGCTGCTTCGACGTCCTCGCGACCGGCCGCGCGCGGCAGGCCTTCGGTCTGCGCTGGACCGAGGAGGGCGGCCTCTGGCTCTTCGACTTCTTCGCCCGCCTCGACGGCGCGGCGGGGGCCACCTTCCGCCCCGCGTTCCTCAGCACCCACCCGTCCCCCGGCCTGCGCATCCCGTTCGTCCAGGCCGACGCGACGCTGTGGCACCTGCAGAACCCGGGCTAGGTGCCCGTAGTGGATACTATGGGCACACAGTCTCGCTCACGACTCGCCTAGACGACGCGGAGGCTCTTGCCGACGATGACCTCGTTGTGGCTGCCGGTGCGGTAGCCCTGGAGGTCGAGCGTCACGAAGGCGAAGCCGAAGCGCTTGCCGGCGCCGACGATGGCGTCGCGCACGTCGAAGGCGTGGGCCAGCTCGTCGCGCGCCACCTCGACGCGCGCCATTGCGCCGCTCGCCCCCGCGGCGTGCCAGCGCACGCGGAGCTGCCGCAGCCCGAGGCTGCGTAGCTCGGCCTCGAGGCCGCCGATCTGCGCGAGGCGCTCGCGCGTGACCTCGGTGCCGTAGGGGATGCGGCTCGACAGGCAGGCGCTCGCCGGCTTGTCCCACACCGTGAGGCCGATGAGCTGCGCGCACGCGCGCACGTCGTCCTTCGTGAAGCCGAGCTCCACGAGGGGGCTGCGCACGGCGGCGTTCCTCGCCGCGTCGAGGCCGGGGCGGTAGTCGCCGAGGTCGTCGGCGTTCGTGCCGTTGACGACCACGTCGAAGCCCCAGTCGCGCTTCTTCTGCTCGGCGATGTCGTAAAGCTCGCTCTTGCAGTGGAAGCACCGGTCGCTCGCGTTGGCGACGTACCCGGGGCGCTCGATCTCGTGCGACTCGACGAGCTCGTGCCGGGCGCCGATCTGCTTCGCGACGGCGACCGCCGCCTCCTTCTCGTAGGGGGCCAGGCTCGGGGAGACGGCGGTCATCCCGACGGCGCGGTCGCCGAGGGCCTGGTGCGCCGCGGCGAGGACGAAGGCGCTGTCGACCCCCCCCGAGTAGCACACCAGCACGCGCCCCATGCCGCGCAGAACCTCGCGCAATCGCTCGAGCTTCTGCTGCGCGGAGGACTCGAAGGGGCCGAGAGGGTCGGTCACGGCTTCTACTTAGCACCGGTTGCGAGGGGGCGGGGATGACTGCTAACTTGTTCAGTCCCACGAGGTCCCCATGGCCGCCGCCCACGACGTCGAAGCCCTCCTTGCTCAGCTCGGGACGCGGGTCCACCTCGCGAGCGTCCCCGAGGCGAAACCGGCGCCGCCGCACGTCCTGCCGACGGCGTGGCCGGAGCTCGACGCGCTCTTGCCCGACGGCGGGCTGCCGCGGGGCGTGGTCGAGCTGGCGGCGCCGCACGGGCGCGGCGGGGCGACGAGCGTGGCCCTCGCGGCGATGCGCGCCGGGCAGGCCCGCGGCAAGGGCGCGTGGTGCGCGTGGATCGATCCGGAGGGCTCGCTGCATGCGCCCGGCGTCGTCGCGGCCGGGGTCGACCTCGCGCGGATGCTCGTCGTCCGCGCGCCGTGGGCCGGCGTCGGGCGCGCGGCGCTGAAGGTGGTCGCGTCGGGGGCGTTCGAGGTGGTCGCGGTCGACGTCGACAGCGCGCCCCGGGGCGACGTGCTGGTGCGCAAGCTGGCGCTCGCGGCCGAGCCGAGCGGGACGACGGTCCTGCTCCTGACGGACTCGACGCGCCCGCGCGCCGCGCCGTGGCCGGTGGCCCTGCGGCTCGAGCTGTCGCGGCCCGACGTGCGGACGCTGTCGGTGCACGTGGCGAAGGACCGTCGCGGTCGCGTCGGCCCCGCGCGGTCGGTCCCGTTCCGCCCCGTCGCGCTCCTCGCGGGCTGAAGGAGCGAGGGGAACGTGCGCCGCGTCGCGTGCATCGCCCTGCCCGAGATCCGCGTCGAGATCGCCCGGGAGAGAGAGGACCGGCAGGACGCCAGAGAGACGCCAGGGTGGCGGTTGTCTCCTCTCGCCGTCGTCGTCGCGCGGCGCGGTGGGGCGGTGAAAACCGAGCGCGACGTGCTCGGCAACACGCGCCTCGACGTGGTGTCGCGCGAGGCGCGCGCGGCGGGGATCCGCGCCGGGCAGACGGTGGCGGCGGCGAGGGCGAAGCACGCGGGGCTGCGCGTGCGCGTCGTGGCCGAAGATGCGGTCGAAGGGGCGCTCGCGCGCGTGGCGGAGGTGGCGATGGCGTTCGGCCCCGCCGCGGCGTTCGACGTGACGGACGACGTGGTCTGGGTCGAAATAGGCGGCTGCGAGCACCTTCGAGGCGGCGAGGTCGCGCTCGCGGGCGAGCTCGCGGCGCGCGTGCGGAGCCTCGGCCACGCGTGCGCCGTCGCGGTGGCCGACGGGCCCCGCATCGCGTCGGCGGTCGCGCGGTGCTCGGCGGCGGTGAACGGCGAGCCGCGGATCGTGCCGGCGGGGCAGGGGGCCGAGGCGATGCGCGCGCTCCTCATCGCGGCGCTCGCGCTCGACGACGACGTGACGCGGTGGCTCGTCGATCTCGGCCTGAGGCAGTGCGGCGACCTGCAGAAGCTCCCGCGCCGCGCGCTCGGGACGCGCCTCGGCGCGCGCGCGCACGACGTGATGCAGCAGCTCGAC
>JBEKGQ010000473.1:0-5805 GCA_050012715.1 Polyangiaceae bacterium | reverse complement strand
AGCAGGTGCGCATGGAGAAGCCGCTCAGTATGGGCTGGTGTCTCGACTGTCACCGCGACGTGAAGGCCAACCAGATCACCGTCACCGAGAATGGCAAGACGCGTGACGTCTCGAGGAGCGAGCACATTCGCCCGGTCGCGCAGATGACGAACATGACGTGGACGCACGAGGGTGACGTGGACACACCGAGGCGCCTCGACCCGCCCGAGAACTGCTGGGGGTGCCACCGATGAACATGCGAACGAGCCCGCAAGGGCGAGTGCCTTGTCTGGGTCAGGCTCCCGCAGGGAGGCTGACGTGAAGCGCGCACCGAACCCCGCGCTCCCGCCGGCGATCGACGCCGCGCCGGAGTTCGCGAAGGGCCACGTCGACACGCCGCCGAGCGACGAGGCGTTGTTCCTCTCGCGTCGCGGTCTCCTGGGCGCAATGGCCGCCACCTTCGCCGTCGTGGGCGCCGAAGGGTGCCGGCGACCCCTCGAGAAGGTCGTCCCCTACACGCGCATGCCGGAGGACGTGATCCCCGGCGTCCCGTCGCACTACGCGACCGTCATGCAGCGGCGCGGAGAGGCGCTCGGTCTCGTGGTGGAGTCGCACGAGGGGCGGCCGACGAAGATCGAGGGCAACGAGTACCACCCGTCGAGCTTCGGCGGGGCCGACCTCGTCGCGCAAGCGAGCATTCTCGAGCTCTACGATCCCGAGCGCTCCACCGGGCCCCGCAAGTCCGGCGCGGCCGCGAGCTGGGAGGCCTTCGAGAAGGAGCTCGGCGGGCGGTTGACGAGCTACGAGGCCGACCAGGGGAGCAGGCTCCGGCTGCTCATGCCGCCGACCATTTCGCCGACGGTGGTACGCATGCGCGCCGCCTTCGCCCAGCGCTTCCCCAAGGCACGGGTGCACACGTGGTCCGCCGTGGCCGACAGCAATGCACGCGCCGGGTCGAAGATCGCGTTCGGCGACGTCCTTCTGACCACCTACGCGTTCGACAAGGCGAAGGTCATCGTCTCGCTCGACAGCGATTTCCTGCAGACCGAGTCGGGCAACGTCAAGGCGAGCAAGCTGTTTGCCGCCGGGCGACGCCTCCGTTCGTCGAGAGACTCGATGAGCCGGCTCTACGTCGTCGAGCCGGCGCGGACGACGACGGGGAACGTGGCAGACCATCGGCTGCGGCTTCCCGCGAGCGAGATCGCCGGTTACGCGTTCGCCCTCGCCGGCGAGCTCGCGAAGCTCGGGGTCGCGCTGGGCGACACCGTGGCCGCCGCGGCCAAGGCGGCGGCCGGCGTCAAGGTTCCGCCCAAGTGGTTGTCGGCGCTGGCCAAGGAGATCGTGGTGAACCGTGGCCACGCGATCATCGCGGTCGGCTCGCGCCAGCCCCCCGAGGTCCACGCGCTGGTCCACCAGATCCACGTCGCCACCGGCGCCGTCCCGGCCGTCGTGTCGTACACGACCCCGACCGATCCAGCGGAGCTCGACGTCGCGACCGACATGAAGGCCCTGACGGACGCCATCACCGGGGGCAAGGTCGATACGCTGGTCATCCTGGGCGGCAATCCGGTGTACGACGCACCGGCCGACCTCGGGTTCCCCGCCCTGCTCGCGAAGGTGCCCTTCAGCGCACACTCTTCGCTCTTCGTCGACGAGACGAGCGACAAGTGCACCTGGCACGTCCCGCGCGCGCACGAGTACGAATCCTGGGGTGACGCTACTTCGCTCGACGGCACCTACGGCGTGCAGCAGCCGCTCATCGCGCCTCTCTACGGGGGTCGGAGCGACATCGAGCTCCTCGCATGGATGGCCAAGGACTTCGCCAAGGAAAAGGGGGGGCACCAGGCCGTCCGCGCGACGGCAGTTCCCCTGCTCCTCGCGTCGAAGAACCTGACGGACTGCGGACCCTTCGACGCGCGCGGCGATGCCGACTGCAAGGATGCGGGGTCCAACCCGGCGCACGCGCACGAGTTCGAGGTCGATCGCGAGTGGGACCGAACCCTGGTCGTCGGCATCATCCGCCGACCCCCGGTCTTCAAGGCGCCGAGCCTCGGGAACGGCGTGGTGGCGGCCGCCATCGACGGTCGCAAGGCCCCGCCACGCGGCACCGGGACGTTCGAGGTCACGTTCGCCCCTTGCGCGAAGATGGTCGACGGGCGGTACGCGAACAACACGTGGCTCCAGGAGCTACCCGACGGCGTCACGAAGCTCGTCTGGGACAACGCGGCCATCCTGTCGCCCGCCAGCGCCAAGGAGCTCGGCGTCGAGAACAAGGACGTCGTGAAGATCGCGGTCGGCGACCGTTCGATCACCGCCGCCGTCTGGATCGTCCCCGGCCAGGCCGACCACTCGGTCGCGCTCACGCTCGGGTGGGGGCGCCAGAAGGCCGGACGCATCGGCAACGGCAAGGGCTTCGACGTCTACCCGCTGCGCACGACGAGCACCCTCGGGTTCGCCGTCGGCGCGACGATCACCAAGACCGGCGACGAGCCGTACTTCTTCGCGCAGACCCAGGAGAACAACTCGACCGAAGGTCGTCCCATCGCGCACGAGGCGACCCTCGCCGAGTACAAGCTGAAGCCCGACTTCGCCGAGCTCGATGCGCCGCCTCCGCGCGCGCTGCCCTTGTGGAGCCAGGTCGACTACAGCCTCGGTCACCAGTGGGGGATGACGATCGATCTCAACGCGTGCACCGGCTGCAACGCCTGCGTCGTCGCGTGCATGTCGGAGAACAACGTCCCGGTGGTCGGCAAGCGCGAGGTCTGGCGCGGTCGCGAGATGCACTGGATCCGCATCGACCGCTACTACGTCGAGCGCCCCGAGATCGGAGCAACCGCGGACGAGCCCGCGGTCGTCTTCGAGCCGCTGATGTGTGTCCACTGCGAAGAGGCACCCTGCGAGAACGTCTGCCCGGTCAACGCCACCACGCACGGCCCCGAGGGGCTGAACGAGATGGCCTACAACCGCTGCATCGGGACGCGCTACTGCGGCAACAACTGTCCCTACAAGGTCCGCAAGTTCAACTACCTGAACTGGCACAACGACTCCGTCTGGAAGGAGACCGGCGGCCTCCCCGAGACGATGGCGATGCAGCAGAACCCCAACGTCACGGTGCGCTTCCGCGGCGTCATGGAGAAATGCACGTACTGCGTGCAGCGCATCCAGTCGGCCAAGATCAAGGCCAAGCACGAGCAGCGCGAGCTTCAGGACAACGAGATCAAGACGGCGTGCCAGCAGACGTGCCCCACCGACGCCATCGTCTTCGGTGACCTCAACTTCGGCGGTCCGAAGACCGCGGAGGAGAAGGAGAAGATGAAGGGCAAGGAGCCGGAGAAGACCAGCGCGGTCATGCGCTGGGCGAAGACCGACCGTCGCTTCGGTCTCCTCGCCGAGGTGGGCACGCGACCCCGCACGACGTACCTCGGGAAGGTCCGCAACCCGAATCCGGAGATGGCCTGATGGCTTACTGGGAGCCCATTCGCGAGCTCGGCGAGGAGCCGCTCGTCCAGGTCGGCAGCAAGCTTCGCGACGTCACGAACGACATCGCGGGCGTGACGGAGAACCGCGCTCCTCGCGGCTGGTGGATCGCCTTCCTCCTCGCGTCGTCGTTCACCGGAGTCTTCGCCCTCTGCGTCGCCTATCTCTTCTACCGCGGCGTCGGCGTCTGGGGGAACACGTCCCCGGTCTACTGGGCCTGGGACATCACCAACTTCGTCTGGTGGGTCGGTATCGGCCACGCGGGGACGCTCATCAGCGCCATCCTCTTCATCTTCCGGCAGCGCTGGCGCACGGCGATCAACCGCTTCGCCGAGGCGATGACGATCTTCGCCGTCATCTGCGCGCTCATCTTTCCCGGCATCCACGTCGGGCGCCCGTGGCTCCTCTATTACGTGTTCCCCATCCCGAACCAGATGACGCTGTGGCCGAACTTCAAGTCGCCGCTGCTCTGGGACGTGTTTGCGGTCGGCACGTACTTCACCGTATCGCTCCTCTTCTGGTACACGGGCCTCATCCCGGACCTGGCGACGCTGCGCGATCGCTCGCTCACCAAGTGGCGCCAGCGCATCTACGGGTTCTTCGCGCTCGGCTGGCGCGGCAGCAACCGCCACTGGCAGAACTACGAGCGCGCGTACCTCATCCTCGCCGCCATCTCGACCCCGCTCGTCCTCAGCGTGCACAGCGTCGTGTCGATGGACTTCGCCACGTCGGTCATCCCCGGCTGGCACACGACGATCTTCCCGCCGTACTTCGTCGCCGGCGCCATCTTCAGCGGCTTCGCGATGGTCGAGACCGTGCTCCTCATCGCGCGCTCGGTGTTCAAGCTCCAGCGCGTCGTGATGATGCGGCACCTCGAGCTCATGAACAAGTTCCTCCTCCTGACGTCGCTCCTCGTCGGTTACGCGTACGCCATGGAGTTCTTCATGGCTTGGTACTCGGGGAATCCCTACGAGATGGCGCACTTCCTCCACAACCGGCCGACGGGCCCGTACTGGTGGGCGTGGCTGTGGATGGTCATCCCGAACTGCGTCGTCCCGCACCTCTACTGGTTCAAGCGCTTCCGCACCAGCATCCCGGTGATGTTCGTCGTGTCGATCCTCATCAACATCGGAATGTGGTTCGAGCGGTTCGTCATCATCGTCTCCTCGCTGAACCGCGACTTCCTCCCGAGCTCCTGGGGCCTCTTCCGGCCGACCATCATCGACGTCGGCACGTTCGTCGGGACGATTGGCGTGTTCTTCACGCTGTTCCTCCTCTTCATGCGCTGGCTCCCGATGGTGTCGATGACCGAAGTGAAGGGCACGATGCCGCAGGCCGACGCGCATCATCCCAAGGCGGCCGATCTGGACGACGTGGAGCACGACCCGGCGAAGATCGTCGACGAAGAGCCCCACACTGCGGGTGGCCTCGTGCCCGAAGGGGCCGAGTGATGGAAAAGCGAGCCCGCAAGACGAGACGGACGCCGACGGTCATCCTGGCCGAGTTCAAGTCGGCGCACGCAGTGCTGCACGCCGCGGAGAAGGTGCACGAGGCGGGCTACGTGCGCTGGGACGCGCACACGCCGTTCCCCGTGCACGGGATGGACAAGGCGATGGGCCTGAAGGACTCGCGCCTGGGCTGGATCGTTCTCGCGTTCGCCCTGACCGGGCTCTCGGGAGCCTTCCTGATGATGCACTGGATGAACGGCATCGACTACCCGACGATCGTCGGCGACAAGCCGGCGGCCGCTCCGGGGACGCTGCCGTCGATGGTCCCCATCATGTTCGAGCTCACCATCCTGCTGTCCGCGTTCGGGGCCGTCCTCGGGATGTTCGGCCTGAATCGCCTCCCCCAGCACCACCACCCGGTCTTCGAGTCCGATCGGTTCCGGCTCGCGAGTGACGACCGCTTCTTCATCTCGATAGAAGCGGAGGATCCCAAGTTCGACGTGAAGGCGACCCGGGCGCTCCTCGAGGAGGCCCACGCGCACAACGTCGAAGTGATCGAGGAGGAGGCGTCGTGACGCGGACAGCCACGTTCTCGAGCCTCGCCACGCGCGTGGCTCTGCCGGTGGCGCTCCTGCTCGGCGCCCTCACGGGTTGTCGTGAGCAGACGAGCGACGAGACGCCGATCGCCCCCGAGCGCAACATGTTCGACACCGAGCGCTTCAACCCGGAGTCGTACTCGGACTTCTTCCCCGATCACCGGACCATGCGCCTGCCGGTGCCGGGAACCATCGCGCGCGAACACTACGAGGACGACCCGGAGGTCGCGACCGGCCTCTTGCCGGACCGCTCCGGCTACGTGATGGCCATCCCGCAGGCCGCGGTACAGCGCGCCGGTGGGATG
>JBEKGQ010000472.1:0-5827 GCA_050012715.1 Polyangiaceae bacterium | reverse complement strand
ACGCGCGCGCCGTCGTGGCGAGGAGGTACCAGTTGTCGGCGCCGTCGCGCTGCACGCGGAAGGGGAGGTCGTCGGCGCCCACCCCGAGGCGCCCCCGCACGATGCGCGATCCGGGACCGACGCTGGGGATGCGGACGAGACGGTCCGGCCCGACGTCGACGACGATGTCCGCGTAGAAGGCCTCGTCGTCGCCGCCGGGCGGAGCGCCGACGACGACCGGGACGAGGCGAGGATCGCGGACGTAGAGCTGGTAGTCCTCGCGCACGGCGTCGTAGGCCTCGAGCCGCTTGAACGGCGCGGTCGAGGGGGTGAACGGCTCGTCGTAGCTGGTGATCTCGGGGCGCTTCGTGTCCCGGTCGGGGCGGAAGGTCGAGGTGTCGGGAGCCTGCGCGCCGTAGGCCGAGTCGGTGCTCGACGTGGGCGCTCGCGGATCGGGGGCCGACACGACGCCGCTCGGCGTCTGGATGGCCGCCGGGAGATCGCCGTCGAGGGCGACGTGCATCTCGAGGTCCTCCCGGGCATCGGGCGGGATGGGCTCGTGGAGGATCGGCGCGGGCAGGCCCGCCACCGCGGGCTGGCTCGCGACGAGCGCCGCCACCGCGGTGAGTGCGAGCAGCGGGGGCCAGTGCAGCGCGCGACGCACGCCGGGATGTTAGCGGGGCGGAGGGGGCGCGGACCAGCCGCCGGGCTCGTAGAAGTAAACGCCCTCGCGGAGCGAGTACCGAGGTGCCCGCCAGACCGCGCCCGGGTGCTCTTCTTCCCAGTGACCGGGGATCCACGTGTACTGCATCCCCGTCCAGTGCCAGTAGCCGGCCACCCAGACGACGCGTCCTCCGGGCGTGGGAGGACGCGCCTCGACCATCGGAGGCGGCGGCGGACCGCCGACCGCGACGCCGGGCGGCGGCGCGACGCCGGCCTCCACGACGCAGCCCGCGGACGACAGCAGCGCGAATGCCGCGACGATCGCCGCGAGTGTCCTTTGGATGACCGGTGCCCCCCTCATCGCTTTCGCCTCGCGGTGGCCTCGCTCGCTCTTGCCGGCGTCCGGGTTAAGGGCGAGCTTACCATCCCATACGCGCGGCGCGACCCGCCGCTTCCAGCGAGCTTCGTCCCCCCCGATACGCCCGTGATCCCATGAACGAAACCCAGCTTCGAGCCGACCTCGCCACCCTCCCTGCCGACCTCCGCGCGCGACTCGACGCCGCGGGCTTCGACGCCGATCGCCTCGTCTCGCTGGCCACGCCTCTCTGGGCGCGCGCCGCCGGGGCCTCGACGAGCGACAAGGACGAGCGCAACCGCGTGCGAGGCCTCGTCGAGGCGCCGTCGGACAGGGACGTCCCCGACGCTCCGGTGGCCGGCACGCCGGAGCACGAGCGCCTGACCACGCTGGGGCTGGAGGCCATCCGCCGCGGAGAGCTCGCCCTCTGCGTCATGGCCGGAGGGATGGCGACGCGCATGGGCGGCGTGGTGAAGGCGCTCGTGGAGGCGTTCGACGGGCACACGTTCCTCGACCTCCGGCTCCGCGAGAATGCGCACTGGACGGCTCGTTCCGGGCGACCCGTTCCCTTGTGGCTCATGACGAGCGATCCCACGTTCGGACCCATCCGCGAGGCCCTGGCCAAGGCCAAGGCACCCGCCCACGTGGCGACGTTCACGCAGGACCTCGGGCTCCGTCTGTCGCGCGAAGGAGGCCTCTTCCGTGACGACGACGGGCACCCCAGCACCTACGCCCCCGGTCACGGCGATCTCCCCGACGCGCTCCGGCGCTCCGGCTTGCTGTCGGCGTTCACCGGCGCGGGCGGCAAGTACGTCTGGATCGCCAACCTCGACAACCTCGGGGCCACCATCGATGCCGCGCTCCTCGGCCACTTCATCGAGACGAAGGCGGACGTGATGGTCGAGGCGGCCCCGAAGGTCGCGGGCGACAAGGGGGGCATCCCGGTGTGGGCCGACGCCGAGGACGCCGAGGGCCGCGTGGTGCGGCGGCTCCAGGTGCTCGAGGAGTTCCGGCTCCCGAAGGGGTTCGATGCCGCGGCGGTGCGCGTCTTCAACACGAACACGTTCCTCGTCCGCGCCGACAGCGCGCTGCGGACGAAGGTCCGCTGGAACTGGTTCGAGGTGGAGAAGAAGGTGGGCGATCGGACCGCGGTGCAGTTCGAGCGCCTCCTCCAGGAGCTCACGGCGGCGATGCCGGCGGCCTACGTGCGCGTGCCGCGCGACGGCGTGGCGGCGCGCTTTCTCCCGGTGAAGGACCACGACGAGCTGGCGAAACGACGGGACGACATCCGCGCGGTGGCCGCCGCTCGCGGTATGCTCTGAGGCGTGAGCCGGAAGGTCGTCCCCCTGCGCCCGAGCGCGACCGCCGAACCGGCGGCGACGCACCCGCGGACGATCCCCCGCGTCATCTCGCACCCGCCGGGCCTCGATCGAGAGGGGCTCGTCGAGGCCTGCAAGCAGCACGAGCAGCTCATCGCCAAGTACGAGGCGCGGATCACCGGCATGGTCGCCAAGATCCTCCAGGACAAGCTCCCGCCCATCGAGCAGTGGGTCGCGGCCGTCCTCACGTCGCCGGGCCCGGAGGACGAGGAGGACCTCGTCGAGATCGCGCCGCGCGAGCAGGCGATCGAGATCGCCCAGCCGTGGCCGTCGATCGATCGGGGCCTGCGGGAGGCGCCCCTGCCCGACCGGCTCGACGTCATCGTCGAGGCCATGACGGTCATCGGGCTGGTCTCCATCGACGTCGACCCGGCGCTGCCGGTGACGCGCAAGCAGGCCGAGGCCGCGAACCTCCCGGCCCACCTCCTCTTCGCCCGGGGAGAGGCGTTCGCATCGGTGGGGGAGGAGCCCGCGGACGGCAAGGCCCTGCAGCTGGCGTTCGAAGCGCACCGGGACCTCGTCGACGAGAACTCCGACGAGCTCCTGGACCGTCTGCGGACCAACGGCGTCCGCACCCCGCTCGCCGACTGCGTCGGGGTCGTCCTGGCGCTCGGCCCCGAGGGCAACGCATGCTCGGTCGTCACGCGCGAGCAGGCGGGCAAGCTCCTCGCGGACAAGCCGTTCCTGGCCCGGAAGCTCGCCCGCAAGGGCTCCCCCGGCAAGCTCCCCGACGGGCGGGAGATCATCGCGATCCCCATCGTCGTGTGGGCCAAAGGGCACGTTTCGGTGCAGACACGCGAGGTCGTGGAGGCGGGCATCTAGGTCGCGTAAGCTCCCTCCCCGCCCCGTGCACTTCCGGATCTCCCACGAGTTCGACATCCCCCTCGATGCCCTCGAGCTCGCCGTCATCTCGCCCAACCTGGTCGACAAGTTCGGGGCCACGGTGCACCGGCTCGGGGTCGGCATCGAGAAGGTGACCGAGCGGAGCCGCTCGCTGAAGAACGGCACGCTCGAGCGCGTGTGGCACTACCAGGCCAACATTCGCCTGCCCAAGTTCGCGCGCGGCTACGTGACGCCCGACATGATGGCCTGGGACGAGCAGAGCGTTTACGACATGGGCAAGCACAAGGGGCGGTGGACGATCGTCCCCAAGGTGAAGCCGGAGTGGCGCAAGTACGTCTCGGCCGGCGGGACGTACGCCATCGAGCCGCTCGGTGACGGGCGCTCGCGCCGGGTGGTGACGGGGGACTTCGACCTGCGGGTGCGCGTCGTACGCCAGGTGGCCGAGCGCCTGATGGTCGGCGAAGTGAAGAAGGCGTTCGAGGCCGAGGCCGCGACGCTGCGCGACATGGCGACTCTGATCTAGGGGGACGAGGCGAGGACGAGCAAAATGCGGCTGTCGACGACGCTGGGCGCGGTGGGATTGAGCTTGCTGGTGACGGGCTCGCTGCGCTCGGCCCGGGCCGACCCGCTGCCGACGAGCGCGGAGCACGTGGAGGCGCCGGGGCGAAGCGTCGCTTCGGACGACACGGCGGAGGCCATCGTCGTCAACCCCGCCAACCTGGCCTTCCTCCCGGCGCCCGAGGCGCGGTGGACGTACGTCTACTGCCCGTCCGACGTCGAGAAGGTCGGCTGTGGGCACGCGTGGGAGATCGCGACGCCGCTCCCCTTCGGCTTCGGCACCGGGCTGCGGGTCGATCTCGTGCAGCCTCCGTCCGGCTCGGGCTTTCCCTTCGCCGGGAGCGACTACGTGTGGCTCACCTGGGCGCTCGCCGCGAAGCTCGGCGAGAACGCCTCGTTCGGCGTGTCGCTCGATCACTCGTATTCGCAGAACGCCTACGTCGACAACCTGAACGGCGTGACGGCGGCGCTCACCTGGCGCCCCAACACGCACTTCGGCTTCGCCGCGGTCGCCCGCGACTTCAACCGGCCGAGCTCCCAGCTCGTGACGAGCAACGCCCTCGCCCCCTGCGGTCCCACCGACACCACCTGCACTCCCGCCAGTCCCGTGCTCGACGGCCGGTACTCGCTCGCGCTCGCGTTCCGCCCGACCGGCCGCCGCAACGTCGACATCGGGCTCGAGCTCCAGTACTGGCAGGGCTCCGACCAGTGGGTCCCGCGGGGCACCATCGGCGTCGACGTCCCGTCGGTCGGGCGCATCTACGCGAGCGCGGAGCTCGGCGAGCGCGGCACGCTCGGCACGGCGGGCCTCGAGCTCCACTGGGGAGGGCTCAGCGCCGGCGGCGGCGCGCTCTTCGGCGACGGCCTCGGCAGCCCGAACACCGCCGCGGGCTACGGCAGCATCGCCATCGCCGGCTACTCGCAGCCGGGCATCCCGATGCCCGCGCGCGCGGTGTGGATTCGCCTCGAGGACACGCCCGGGACGCGCAGTCACGTGGCGCTCCTCCGCAAGCTGTGGAAGCTCGCCGAGGCCAGCGACGTGGCGGCGGTGACGCTCGTCGTGCGCAGCGAGCCGGCGAGCTCGTTCGCCCACGCCGAGGAGCTCGCGGACGCGATCCGCGTGCTCCGCGCCCATCACAAGAAGGTGCTCTGCTCGCTGGAGGACGGGGGGGCGCGCGCGCTCTACGTGTGCGCCAACGCGGATCGGACGGTGATCTCGCCCGCCGGCGGCGTGCGCTACGCGGGGCTCAAGGCGCAGTACATCTACCTCAAGGGCCTGCTCGACAAGATCGGCGTGAAGGGGGAGTTCATCCGCATCGGCCCGCACAAGACGGCGCCCGAGCAGTTCACGAACGAGCACGCCGGGCCGGTCGCCGCCGCGGACCACGAGGAGATGCTGCAGCTCACCGAGTCGGTGTTCGTGCGGAACCTCTCGCTCTACCGGCACCTCGACGAGGCGCGCATCCGGGAGGAGACGCGGCGCGGCCCGTTCGTGGCGCAAGAGGCGAAGGAGGCCGGCTTCGTCGACGGGTTCGCGTTCGACGACGAGCTCGAGCACGCGACGAAGGAGCTCGCCCGGCGCGACGTCTCGTACCAGAAGTACGCGGACGAGACGACGGCGCCGTCGACGTTCGGCACGCGCGGCAAGCTCGCCATCCTCTACCTCGACGGGGACATCGTCGACGGGCGCTCGCAGCACATCCCGCTCGTCGACATGAAGCTCGTCGGGTCGTACTCGATGGCGGAGTCGATCAAGCAGCTCCGCGAGGACTCGACGGTGCGCGCGGTGGTGCTCCGCATCGAGAGCCCCGGAGGGTCGTCGCTCGCGAGCGTCGTGATGTGGCGCGAGCTGACGCTGCTGGCGAAGGCGAAGCCGCTGATCGTGTCGATGGGCTCGGTGGCGGCGAGCGGCGGTTACTACGTGGCGAGCGCGAGCAAGGACATCTACGCGCTGCCGCTGACGGTGACGGGCTCGATCGGCGTCTTCTACGGCAAGGCGGACGTGAGCGGGCTGCTCGGGAAGCTCGGGGTGACGATCGATACGTACAAG
>JBEKGQ010000471.1:0-5832 GCA_050012715.1 Polyangiaceae bacterium | reverse complement strand
CGCAGGGCAGCGTGAAGACCCTGTCGCCCACCGAGGTCGCCTCGACGGGCGCGCGGGTCGTGCTCGGCAATACGTATCACCTGATGCTGAGGCCGGGCGCCGAGGCCATCGCGCGCCTCGGTGGGCTCCACGCGTTCACGCGGTGGTCGCACCCGATGCTCACGGACTCGGGGGGCTTCCAGGCGTATTCCCTCTCCGCGGGCGGCGTCGGAGCCGGCGCCCCGCTCGTCGGCGTGAGCGAGGAGGGGTTCACC
Source organism: Polyangiaceae bacterium (assembly GCA_050012715.1). Lineage (GTDB taxonomy): Bacteria > Myxococcota_A > Polyangia > Polyangiales > Polyangiaceae > Palsa-1150. Next base: position 5,578 of record JBEKGQ010000471.1, on the reverse strand, counting down.
TTCAAGTCGCACCTCGACGGGTCGGTCCGCCGGCTCGGCCCCGAGGAGGCGGTCCGCATCCAGGGCCTCATCGGCGCCGACATCCAGATGCAGCTCGACGTCTGTCCGCCCGGCGACTCCAGCCGCGAAGTCGTCGAGGCGGCGGTCGCGCGGACGACGCGCTGGGCCAGACGCGCCCTCGCGACCCCTCGCCCGCCCGGTCAGGCCCTCTTCGGCATCGTCCAGGGAGCCTGCTTCGCCGACCTGCGGCGCGCCCACGCCGACGAGCTCGGCGCCCTCCCGTTCGACGGTCTCGCCCTCGGCGGCTTCTCGGTGGGGGAAGACATCGAGAGCATGCACGAGACCCTCGTCGAGGTCGCCCCCGCGCTCGACCCCGAGCGGCCTCGCTACCTCATGGGGGTGGGCACCCCTCGCGACCTCGTGCGGGCCATCGGCGCCGGCGTCGACATGTTCGACTGCGTCCTTCCCACCCGCAACGCGCGCAACGGGCAGGCCCTGACCCGCTCCGGCCGGGTCGTCATCAAGAACGCCCGGTGGCGGGACGACCCCCGCCCCATCGACGAGGCCTGCACCTGCGAGTGCTGCGCCGACGGGTATTCGCGCGCCTACCTCCGGCACCTCTACGTCGCGGGGGAGATCCTCAGCCTGCGCCTCCTCTCCCTGCACAACCTGCACTTCTACGGCGAGCTCGTGGCGGGGGCGCGCGCCGCCATCGAAAGAGGCGCATTCGCGACGTGGGCGGCCGAGGTGCTCTCAAGAATGGATGCGGAGACCGGGTCAGCGTAACCTAGTCGTCGAGAGTCCCCGGCGACCCAATGTCCAGCGACGAGAAGCGGCCGCTCGGCAAGATCCTGCTCCAGAGAAAGCTGGTGTCGCAGCAGGAGCTCGAGGCCGCGCTGCGCGCTCAGAAGCGCTCCGCGACGCCGGCGCCGCTGGCGTCCGTCCTCGTGAACGAGGGCACGGTCGACGAGATCGAAGCGCTGCGGGCGCTCTCCGAGCAGCACGGGGTGCCGGGCATCGATCTCACCCAGGTCGCGATCGTGCTCGAGCACCTCGACGTCGTGCCCCGCGAGGTGGCCGACACGCACCGCATCTTGCCGGTCCTGATGCGGGGCGACCGCATCTTCATGGCCATGGCCGACCCCCACGACAAGCGGGTCATCGACGAGCTCGAGTTCGTCACCGGCAAGAAGGTCTACCCGTACATCGCCGTGCACTCGACGCTCACGCGCGCCATCAGCGACGCCTACGAGGCGAAGGCGCGAGGCGAGAAGCACTACCTCGGTCCCCGCGTGCCCGAGGAGACGCTCAAGCAGCTCGGGCTCTCGTCGGCGCCGGCGCCCGTCTCCGCTCCCGCCTCGGCCCCGGCTTCCGCGCCTGTGCCCACGTCCGCCGCGCCGGCACCGGCCCCTCCCCCGCTGCCGCAACCCGCCGCAAAGGGCCGCCCCGCTCCGCCACCCGCCCCGAAGCCGGCGCCGCCGGCTGCACCCAAGGCGCCGCCACCTCTGCCCGGCCGTCCCCCGGCGCCCCCAGCGCCCCCGGCCGCTCCGCCCGCGGCGAGCGCGGCGCGCAACCGCCTGTCGCCTCCCACCCCCGGCCCGATGCGGCCCAAGGTGCAGACGTCTCCGCCGCGCGAGTCCGTCGTGCTCGACGAGGGTCTCCAGGCGTCCTCGGAGACCACCGAGGTCTCCACGAGCGAGTTCGGCGCGATCGGACAGGACATCTCCAGCGTCTCCAACCTGCCCGAGGATCTGCGCGTCAGCGCCTCGAACGCGGCGCACGCCGCCGGCGTCGGCGGGGGAAAGCTCATTCTCGTCGTCGACGACGAGGAGGAGATCCGCAAGCTCCTCAAGCGGCTCCTGACGCAGAAGGGTCATCGTGTCCTCGAGGCCGACCGCGGCCTTCTCGCCCTCCGCCTCGTGAAGGACCACGTCCCCGACCTCATCATCCTCGACGCGATGCTTCCGGAGCTCCACGGCTTCGACATTGCGCGGCGCATCAAGGGGAGCGCGAAGTACGGCCGCATTCCCATCATCATGGTGAGCGCGGTCTACCGAGGGTGGCGGATCGCCGAGGACCTGAAGCAGAACTACGGCATCGAGGAGTACCTCGAGAAGCCGTTCCGCATCGCCGACGTGCTCGACGCCGTGCAGCGGATGCTCACGCGAGACGACGCCAAGCCCGCCGAGTCGGCGCGCGACCCGGAGTTCCTGTCGTCCGAGGCGGAGAAGGCTCTCACCGAGGGCATCGCCGCCTACAAGGCCGGCCAGGTCGACCAGGCCATCGAGCACTTGAAGCGCGGGGTGGGCATCGACCCGCTCGCGTACCGGCTGCACTTTCACCTGGCGCTCCTCTACGGCAAGCAAGGAAAAGTGTACGAGGGCATCCAGGAGCTCGAACGGGCGATCGACCTCAATCCCAAGCACTTCGCGGGCCTGAAGAACCTGGCGGTGCTGTACGAGAAGGCCGGCTTCAAGAACAAGGCGGTCGAGATGTGGGAACGCTGCGCGTCGCTGGCGCCCGACGAGCCGACCCGGGCCTCGATCCGTGAGCACCTGGTCAAGCTGATTTAGGGGCAGGTACTAGTTCTCCGCCCGCCGTCTTCCTTGCTAACGTGGGGCAAAGGGCGCGCGGTGAAGTTCCTCTGCGAACAGTGCAAGGCGAAGTACCAGATCGCCGACGACAAGGCCGCCGGCAAGACGGTGCGCATGAAGTGCCGCAAGTGCGGCTACCTCATCGAGGTGCGCGCGACCGCGACCGAGGGGAGCACGTCGGCCTCGCAGCCGCCGGCCGCCGGGGAGAGATCTTCCAAGCCGCCGTCGGCGCCCAGGGCCCCGCAGAAGCCGGCCGCGCCGCGCGCCGGCCCGCTCGCGACGAGCCTCGCGTCGGCACGCTCCCCCGCGAAGCCGGCGGGCCCGCTCGCCAACGCGCTCAAGAGCGCCCTGCAGCGCGACGAGGAGGTCTCGGCCCCCGTCGACATGTCCGATCTCTCGCCGAGCGACGAGTGGTACGTCGCCATCAACGGCGTCCCGGTCGGCCCCATTCGCATCGGAGAGGTGCGGCGAAAGGCGGCCATCGGAGCGGTGACCGACGAGTCGCTGTGCTGGCAAGAGGGCCTCGACGAGTGGCGGCCCCTGCGCTCGTTCCCGGAGCTCGCCGCCCTGGTGCGCGAGGCCTTCACGTCGGGGCGTTCGTCGATCACGCCCCAGCCCCCCCCCGACGGACGCGCGAGCCTGCCGCCCGCCGGTCGGAGCTCGGTGCGACCCGCGCCTCCCGCCGGCTCTGCGCCCACCGCCCCGCGGGCGCCCTCCGCGCGCGGTCCCGTCGTGAGCGCGCCGCCCGCCGCCGCGCGGAGCAACGTCGTCCCCTTCACGGCACGCCACGCGACGGCCGAGAAGCTCGCCGAGGAGCCGGACGATCTGACCCGCCCCTTCATGGGTCCTCCGGTGACGCCGGCACACGCCGTCGAGCCCGATCCGTTCGCCGCCCCGCCGCGGCCGAACCCGGGGCCGATGGCGCCTGGCTTCAGCTACGCCACGAGCACGGCCCCCACCGCGGCGGCGATGCCGATGTCGCCGTCTCCGTCGCTGCCGTTCGTGGCGCCGGCGAAGAAGGGGCCGCCCTGGATGGCGATCGCGATGGTCGCGGCCGCCACCGCGTTCGGCGTCACCGCCGCCATCGCGCTCTTCTTGCGCCCGCAGGCGCCCCCCACGCCGGTCGTCGTGCAGGTGCCGGGGGCTCCCCCCACGGTCGTGGCGGGCGGCCCCGCGGTTACCCCGACCGCGACGACCTCGGCGGACATGCCCGAGCCGGGGACGGCACCGACGACGACGGCGGGCGGGAGCAAGCCGGTGACGGCGGCCGCGCCGAAGGCGGCCTCCTCGAGCGCGGCGGCGCAGGCGGCGCCCCCGGGGCACGGGCCGCTCAACCTTCAGGGTCTCACCGGCTCCACGATCGCTCCGACGGACGATCAGGGCGGCGGCGGCGACTCGCCGAAGGCGCCAGGCCAGTGCATCTCCGAAGGGCAGGTCCAGCAGGTCATCGGTCTGCATTCGGTCGGGCTGAGGCGCGCGTGCTGGGAGCGCAGCACGGCCTCGAAGACGACCGCGAACGTGACCGTCTCGCTCACGATCGGCGCCGACGGCTCGGCCCAGGGCGTCTCGGCGTCGGGCGACGAGGCGTCCGTCGCGAGCTGCATCGCGAGCGACGTTCGCAACTGGCACTTCCCGGCGATGGGCTGCTCGCAGCGGACCGCCATCCCGTTCCACTTCGTCCGCCAGTAGACGCGGCTTCGCGCGGTCGGGAGAGGCGGCCCCCACGGCGCCTGTAATGCCGTTCTCTGCCGCGCGTTGAAGGAGTACTCTCCCCCCGAATGGCATCCGCTGGAGGCTCTCCGATGATTGTTCGCAAGGTCAGGACGTGGTCGCTCGTCGCGCTCGGCGCGACGGTGGTCCTCCCCATCGCGGTCGCGTGTCAGCCCCCGGACGCCAACCAGCCCCCGAACGTCGCCGGGGCGGGCACCGCGGGCTACCCGTATCCCGGCTACCCGCCGGGGCAGCCCGGCTACCCCGCCGCCGGGCAACCCGGCTACCCGGCCCCCGGAACCTATCCCGCCGCGGGACAGCCGACGTATCCGGCGCCCGGTGGGCAGCCCGTCTATCCCGGGACGGTCCCACCCGGCGGGCAGCCGATGCCTGGCCAGCCGCTTCCTGGCCAGCCGGCGCCGAGCGGCTCGGCGGCGCCGCCGCTTGCGCCCACGGACCCGAACAGCCTGCAGGGCATCCTCCAGGGCATCCAGAACGCCATGCAGGGGCAGACCGTGCCGGGCGGCGGCGGTGGCGGTGGCGCGGGTGGCGACCTCACCGACCTCGGGCTGAAGGCGCAGGCGATGCGGGTGGCGCCCGGGATGCAGCCGGACGGCGACGAGCTGAAGCAGAACCTCCAGCAGGGCCAGCATGCGGTCATGATGGTCACCCTGCAGGCGGGCAAGTGCTACACGCTCGTCGGCTTCTCGCTGCCCGGCGCGGTGGCCGACCTCGACCTGAACCTCCTCGCGCCGCCGCTCTACATGACGCTCGCGGGCCAGGATCTGACGCACAACAACATGCCCGTCATCGGGGCCCACCCGAGCGAGATGTGCCCGGTCATCGCCTTCCCGCTGCAGTACAAGCTCGACGTCGTGGCGAACAAGGGCTCGGGCATCGTCGCCGTGCAGCTCTTCTCGAAGAACAAGTAGTCTCGGGGCAGACGAGACAACGGGAGGCACTCGGACCATGAGAAAGACGACGGCGAGCTTGCTGGTCCTCTGCGGCGTCGTGGCCGCGGGAGCCGTGCCCACGCTCTACGGCTGCGGCGGCGGCGCGAAGCCCGCGGCGACGCCGACCGAGAGCAGCGACACGGCGGCGCTACCGGAGCCGGCGGTGATCGCGAGCGCATCGGCGGCGCCGGCGGACTCGTCGGCGAACGACGCGCCCTCCCCGCTGGCGCAGGTGCTCACGACCGACTCCGGACAGATCCAGAAGATCTTCCAGGCGGCCATGGGTGCGCCGGCGGCGACCCTCAAGCAGAACGGCGCCAC
>JBEKGQ010000470.1:0-5850 GCA_050012715.1 Polyangiaceae bacterium | reverse complement strand
ACCTCGAGCAGACCGCGCGGGCGCAGAAGCTCGAGGTGACCGACTCGACCCCGCTCCCGGACGTTCCGCACGGCAAGCGGTACGTCGAGCATGGAACCGACATCCACCTGAAGAAGACCGGGATGCTCCCCCTCGCGAAGTTCCTGGAGGCGCTGGAGACGAGCGGCTACCCGGTCGCGGTGACTCGCCTGAGCATCCGCAAACGCAGCGGCGAGAACGACTCGTACGATGTCGAGGTGGGCGTCACTTCGTACGACAGGACGGAGGCCCCCGCCGCGGCCCCGGCCGGGAGCGCGAAGCCGTGAAGGAGCGCCTCCTCAAGCTCGCGACGAAGTACGCGCCGCTCGTCGGGTATCCGATCTTCTACGTCTTCTGCCTGTGCATCTTCGCGGCCTTGTCGTTCCCGTACGACAAGCTGAAGGAGCGCATCGTGGCCGGCTTCAACGCCGATCAGCGAGCCGGCGCCGGTCAGGAGGAGCTGCAGATCGACGAGATGAGCGGCTACTGGCTGAGCGGCATTCGCGTGAAGGGTGCGCGGCTCCTCTCGGCCTCGAAGGAGCCGGGGAAGCCTCCGTCCAAGATCCAGATCGAAGAGGCCACGGCGCGATATTCGATCTTGTCCGCCCTCGTCGGTCGAAGCAGCGTGTCCTTCGACGCGTTCGCGTTCGGGGGCGAAGCGTCGGGCTCGTACGACGTCCGCGGTAGCGACAAGTCGATCGACCTGACGCTGGACGGGATCGACGTCGGCGAGCTGACGCCCCTCGTGCAGATTCTCGGCGTGCCGATGCAGGGCAGGGTCGGTGGAACCGTTCGCTTGACCCTGCCCGAGGGCAAGGTCGCGAAGGCGAGCGGCGCGGTGGCGCTCGACGTGAAGGATCTGGCGGTGGGTGATGGCAAGGCCAAGATCAAAGGCGCCTTGGCGCTGCCGAAGGTGGACATCGGAACCCTGACGCTCGCCGCGGAGGCCAAGGACGGGACGCTTCGGATCACGAAGCTCGTCGCCGGCGGAAAGGACGTCGAGCTTCAGGGAGAGGGGCGGATCACGCTGCGGGACCCCGGGAGCGAGTCGCTGTGCGACGCGCAGGCGAGGTTCAAGATCAACGACGTCTACCGCAACAAGAACGACGTCACCAAGAGCCTCTTCGGCAGCCCCGGTTCGACCGCGCCGGCGCTCATCGAGATGGCCGACCCCAAGGTGAAGCAGTCGAAGCGCGCCGACGGGTTCTTCGTCTGGACCCTGCGAGGGCCGCTCAATCACATCGAGTTCATCCCCGCCGGCGGTGCGGCCGGAGTCCCGGCGGTTCCCGGCCTGGTGCGCCCGTGAAACGCCCGTGTCTCGTCGGCGTTGTCCACCTGCCGCCGCTGCCCGGATCGCCGCGCGCGAGCGAGGCTTGCGCCCCGATCGCCGCCAGCGCGGTCCGGGACGCCCAGGCCATGCGGCGGGCGGGCTTCGATCTGGTCATCGTCGAGAACTTCGGCGACGCGCCGTTCTTCGCGGAGCGCGTCCCGCCGGTGACGGTCAGCGCAGTGACGGCTTGCGCTGTCGCCGTCCGCCAGGCCTGCCCGGACCTGCCGCTCGGCATCAACGTTCTCCGGAACGACGCCGAGGCCTCGCTGTCGATCGCCGCCGTCGTCGGCGCCCGGTGCATCCGCGTCAACGTCCACACCGGCGCGCGGGTCACCGACCAGGGCGTCGTGCAGGGGCGGGCCGCGGAGACCCTGCGCTCGCGTCGCGCGCTCGGCGCCGACGGCGTGGCCATCTGGGGCGACGTGGACGTGAAGCACTCCGCACCGCTCGGCGAGCGCGACCCCGCGCGAGAGGCGGAGGACCTCGTGAAGCGCGGCTTGGCGGAGGCGGTCCTCGTGACGGGGGAGGGAACGGGACGCAGCGTCGACGCCGGAAAGCTGCGTCGTGTTCGCGAGGCCGCGGGCGGGCTCCCGGTGCTCGTGGCGAGCGGCGCGACGGTGGAGACGCTCGCGGAGCTCGCGCCACTGTGCGATGGGGTGATCGTCGGGAGCGCGCTGCGGGTGGACGGGGTAGCCGGGGGACCGGTCGACGCCGGCCGGGCCGCTCGCTTCGCAGAGGCTTTCCGGACGGCCTTCGAGGGGCGAGCCTCCGAGCGCCGCTGAATCCAGCCGGGACGGGAATTTACCGACTCCGTGCGTTCGTCTTGATCCACCGCAACGCCCGGCCCATTCCCCTGGACGCCCCGTCGGCGGAGGGCGTACGAGGCGTCAACTTGGTCTTTTGTTCACGGGGAGAGAGGACCAGGCTTCCCGCGGGCTTGCTTGAGAGGTCCGAGGTTTGCGCCGTCACCGAATGCACGCAAGGCACGTAGAAGACCGGGAAATCGAGGAGTAGCGGATGCGTTTCATCGCTTTCGGATTCGGAATCGCTGCTTTGCTCGCGACCACGGTCGCCTCGGCGACGGGCGGCGTGGGTGGCAAGGGTGATACGGGAGGCAGCAAGGGTGGCGTGGGCCCCGAGAACTCGACGACCTCCGGCGCGGCCGGAACGGCGGAGACGCCGGCCGAGATCGACACGACCCTGCAGCAGTTCGGCGGCAGGAGCACCCAGAATCCCGACACGAGCGCGAACAAGAAGGTCGAGGAGAAGCCCTGGGAGATCGGGGCCACCTTCGAGACCCACCGGCTGATCCGGCAGGACTACAACCTCGAAGGCGAGGGACCGCTCAAGGTCTTCAACGTGCTGTTCGCCGTCGCGAAGTACGCGTTCACGGACTACGACACGGTCCTCATCAGCGGCGGCGGTTACCAGTTCTTCCTCGCCGACAGCGGTGAGAGCGGGTTCCGCTCTTCGGACATCTCGCTCGCATACACGCGCCTCTTCGTTCTCCCCGAGAAGTTCAAGCTCCGGGCGACGGCGGGCGCCACCATTCCCATCTCGTTCGACAGCCAGCTCGCGAGCAACATCACGTCGCCGTCCCTCTCGATCTCGCTTTCGCGCAAGTTCGGGGATCTCGCGCTCGAGGCACGCATCAGCGGCCGCTACTTCTGGGACCGGTACACGAGCGCGAACTCGATCGGCGCTCCGAGCACGGGCGACGGGAGCGACAGCGGTTCGACGAACGTTAAGTACAGCGCGGGCGCCGCGATCAGCGCCGAGTACGACATGCCGTTCTATCGCCCGGTGTCCATGGGCGTGGCGCTGACGGACTCGTACGCCTGGTTCTACAACGTCGGGCAGTGCCCCAACGACAGCGGCCTCGGGGAGGCCATGGGGACCGGCCCGAACGGGTGCCCGGGAGCCACCACGAATCCCGCCACGGACAACCAGCCCTGGCAGCAGAGCTACGGTGGCGAGGTCTTCGTCCGCTACGTGATGCCCGACCTCTCGGGGTTCAAGAGCGATCTCACCATCGCGCTCGCCAACGGCGACCCGAGCCTCGGGTACCCGTCGGTGCTCCACGACGGCATCGTTCACCCCTACTTCCTCTATTACAACTCGGCCGAGGTCTACGCCGCCCTAAGCGGCCGGTACTGAGCCGGCTCGCGCTCGGCGCCTCGCGGCGGCCTCAGGCCTCGCGACGACGTCGTTCGAGGATGCGGGCCACGGCCGTCGGCTCCAGCGCCTTTCCGCGCGAGCGCAGGCGCTCGAGCAGCGCCTCCCGTCCGTCGGGCGTGGGAGGGGGAGCCGCCTGCGTCGGAATCGGCGGCGGGTGCTTCGACCGCGGCGCCTCGGCGAGCGTCGCCTCGAGGTCCAGCGGGCGTGGGGGCGGCGGGGAGGGGACGGGGAGCGCCTCGTGGGACCCAGGTGGCTCCGGCGGCGGCGCCAGCGGTCGGACGTCCGCCGCGGCCGGCGGTGGAGCGGGGGAAGGCTCGGTCTCCGGGCGGGCCGATGGCCGGCGGCGCTCGCGGAACGTGGCCGCCTTGTCGACGAGCCCCTTGGAGCGCGTGTCGAGCCGTGTGAAACGGAGCGTCAGGCCGCCCATGCCTTGATGGACGTTGGGGCGGAAGCCGACCACGCGGCCCTCGCCGCGCATCAGCACGTGCCCCGACGAGAGCACCAGCTCGAACCGGAGCACCACGCCCTGCGGTCGCGGCTGCGCACCGAGGAGCGTCACGCTCGTGCGCGACAGCGTATCCAGCTCCTGCTCGAGAAACTCGTCCTCCGTCGTGTACGGGCGCGTGATGCGGATCGCCACCGGGGGCGACGGGGAGCGCGGATCCTCGGCCACGTTGCGAGGATACCCTGGCGCGCCCGCGCTTGGCGAGGGGGCGCCCCCGTGTTACGGGCCACGACCGAACGCGCGATGGGGAGTGCCGCACGGATCATCGTCGTCGGAGCCGGGTCCCGCGAGCACGCTCTCGGCGCGGCTCTCGCCGCGGGCGGGCACCGGGTCGTCACCGCCCCGGGCAACGCGGGAACGGCCGCCATCGGTCGCAACGCTCCGGTGCGCGTCGACGACGTCGAGGGCCTCGTCGACCTGGCCGTGCGCGAGGAGGCGGATCTCGTCGTCGTGGGACCGGAGCTGCCGCTCACGGTGGGGCTGGTCGACGCGCTCGAGTCGCGCGGCATCCGCGCCTTCGGGCCCACGCGCGCGGCCGCGCGGCTCGAGGGCTCCAAGGCCTTCATGAAGCGCTTCTGCGAGCGGCATTCGATCGCGACCGCCCCGTTCGCGGTGTTCGACGACCCCGCTGCGGCGGAGAAGTACGCCCGCGCCGCGGCCCGGCCGCTCGTGGTCAAGGCCGACGGCCTCGCCGCGGGCAAGGGCGTCGTCGTGGCGGACACGGTGGACGAGGCCTGCGACGCCATCGATCGCTTCGCGCGGCGGCGCGAGCTCGGCGACGCCGGCGCGACGCTCGTGCTCGAGGAGCGGCTCGCCGGCGAAGAGGCCAGCTTTCACGTCGTGTGCGACGGCTCGCGCGGCATGGCCCTGGCCGCCGCGCAGGACCACAAGCGGGTCGCCGACGGCGACCGGGGACCCAACACCGGCGGCATGGGCGCGTATGCCCCGGCGCCGGTCGTGACGCCCGAGGTGACCGAGCGCGTGATGCGCGAGATCGTCGAGCCGACCCTGCGCGGAATGGCGGCCGAGGGGGCGAGCCTGCGCGGTGTCCTCTTCGTGGGGCTCATGATCGACGCCGGGGTGCCGCGCGTCCTCGAGTACAACGTTCGCTTCGGCGATCCCGAGGCGACCGTCCTCGTGCCGACCTACGACGGCGACTGGTTCGAGCTGCTCGACGCGGCGGCTCGCGGTGATCTCTCGGCCGTGCGCCCGCGCGCTCCCCGAGGCGCCGCGCTCTCCGTCGTCATGGCCGCCGCCGGCTACCCGGGCAAGGCACGCACCGGCGACGCGGTGCACGGCCTCGACGCGCCAAGGCCTGCCGGAGCCTTCGTCCTCCACGCCGGCACCGCCTCGGCGCCTGACGGCTCGGTCGTCACGAGCAGCGGCCGCGTTCTCGCGGTCGGCTCCCACGCTTCCACCCTCGAAGACGCCGCGCGGATCGCCTACGACCTCGTCGGCCGCATCCACTGGGACGGGGAGCACCACCGGAGCGACATCGGCCACCGCGCCCTTCACCCGACCCCCCCGCCGACCCCGTGATGGAGCACCCCTAGAACCATGGCGCGAATCGCCCCTCTCACTCCGCTGCGCTACGACCTCGGCCGCCTGCACGGGGACCTCGGGCGGGTCGTCTCGCCGCCGTACGACGTCATCTCGCCCGAGGAGCGCGCCGTCCTCGCCGCGCGCGATCCGCACAACATCGTGCACCTCATCCTGCCCGAGGGCGACGGGGCGGCGAAGTACGCCCACGCCGGGGAGCTCCTCGCTCGCTGGCGCGCCGACGGGGTTCTCGTTCGCGACCCGCAGCCGGCCTTCTATC
>JBEKGQ010000469.1:0-5868 GCA_050012715.1 Polyangiaceae bacterium | reverse complement strand
CCCCCTCGTGACCAGTCCCTACCGGATTCCCGGCGTCGTGCCGCCCGCCCGCCCGGGGACGTCGCGCGGGAAGGCCGACGCGCTCGCGAAGGGGAGACACTTCGCCACGTCGTACGTCGAGGGGTTGCTCGCGGTGTGCCGCCCCCCGTTCCTCGTGGCCTACGCCGCGCTGGTGCTCGCGTGGATCGCGGCGCTGGAGCGGCTCGCCGCGCGGTGAAGCGGAGCCGGTCCGCCGCTCCCGCCGTGACGGTGCTACGTCTCGGGCATGGCAGCCGCTCCTTGTTCGCGAGTCGTCGACCCTTGCCGACAGTGCGCCGCTCTCTCTCGTCCGAGCGCTGCTCCTTGTCGTCGGCGCGCCGACGGTGGCTCGTACGGTGCCGCTCCCGGGCATGCGTCGTTCACCCCCGCATCTGCCGCGGCGGCTCCTCGGCCTCCTCGAACGCGTCCGCCTCGACCTCCTCGGACGTCTCGCGGATCGCCTGCACGCCGATGCGCAGGTCGTCGAGCCTCGTCGCGAGCTCGGTGGGGTCCGCCATCGTCACGATCTCGTCCCCCAGCAGCCGGAAGCTGTTCTCCATCAAGTCCATGTGCCCGCGCGCCGTCTGCAGGTTCTTCTGCATGGCGTCCATGCGGTTCTTCCGCTGGTTGAGCACCTCGAGGTTCTTCGCCGCGACCTCGGACCGCTTGTCGCCCTTGGGGAAGTGCCGCACCTGGTCCTGGTAGAACTGCCACCGCCGCTGCAGGTCGACGACGTCGAACCCGCGGAGCTGCGTCTCGCAGCGGCCGCACACGATGGCCAGATCGAGGTAGTCCTCGAGCAGCCCGTCGAGCTTCGCGAGCTCGCCCTTCAGGAGGTCCACCCCGAGCGAGGCGTTGTCGGCGGCGAGCTGCTGGATGCGGGCCCGCTGATCGCGCAGGCCCCTCGCGCGCGCCTGATCCTCGGGCGTCAGGCGCTCGAACTTCTTGTTCTGGCGGTCCTCGACGTCGCCCTGCTTCGACCGCTCCCAGCGCTTCTCCCACAGCGTCTTCTGGAGGACCTTCGAGTCCGGCGCGAAGAGCATCCACAGGCCCTCGGTGGCCGCCGCGCACACCGCGATCCACCAGTGGCCGGTCGCCGCCGCGGTCGCTCCCGCGCCCACGAGGAGCGACAGGTTGTACGGGTTCAGGAACGCGTAGCGCGTGTACGGGGGCTCGTCGTCCGATCGCGCGCGCTTCCTCTCGTCCGCCACGGCGCAAATCATAGCGGATGTGGCCGCGGATGGAGCGAGCATGGCGGGGATGAGCGAGAAGAAGGGACTGGGATCGACGGTGCTGGGGTGGTTCGTCGTCCGCGAGGGCGAGGACGAAGACGAGGAGCAGAGCCCCGAGAAGATCATCGCCAAGTACGGCAAGAAGCTCCCCCCGGCGCCCGCCGCGCCGGCGCACGCCGAGCCCGTCCCGCCGTCGCTGCGTCTCCAGGGCGACGTCCCCCAGGTCGCGGCCGGCACCACGCCCGACGCCCGCACCTTCACCCAGGTCTTCAAGGCGGCGCAGATCACCGACGAGGCGCAGCAGCGGGTCGAGAAGGCGCTGAGCCTCCTCCAGTCCCTGCCGACCGAGACGCCGAAGGAGGTCCGCAAGCAGATCGTCGAGGCCTCGCTCAAGGCCTTCAACATCCCGCTCGATCAGATCATCGAGACCGCGGCGGAGGAGATCCAGGCGCTCGAGGCGTACATCCAGCACGGCGAGCGCAACACCGGCGCCATCCTGACCGACGCGACCCAGCAGGTGGCCCGCCTCGAGGCGCAGATCGCCGAGGTGAAGAAGCTCATGGACCTCCAGGTGCGCACCCAGCGCGGCCTCGTGAAGGCGTCCAACGATCAGAAGCTCCGCATCCAGACCGTGCTGGAGTTCTTCGGGCAGGAGGCGGTGGCCCGGGTGGTGCGCGAGTCGCCGAAGCTCGTCGAGCCGAAGGGCCAGTAGGCGCGGCGTGCCGGGGAGTGACGGGCTCGCTCAGGCCTTCTTCTTCGCGCCCGGGTACGCGCTGACGACCTCGCGCGGGGGACGCTCGACGCTCTCGAGCGCGCTCGTCACGAGGTCCCGCCCCTCGCTCGCGAAGTAGAGCGACTCGCCCGGCCGCGGCTCGCCCGCGTTCGGGGCGATGCCGCCGTCGCGCGAGAACTTGATGCCTCCGTGCACCCGGCGCCGCAGGGCGAGGTGCCCGTGGAGGAAGTCCCCCGTCCGCCGATCGCGGACGGCGACGCAGAACCCGTCCCGGAAGTGGTACTCGGTGTTCTTGGTGAGGTAGACGCGGTGCCGGCGCCGCTCGGGCCCACCGTAGTCGGGCGACTGGGGTTCCTGCGAGAGCGCGGCGTTCGAGTCGTCCTTCATCGTGGCCCGACGATGAAACGACCCGGGGCCGACGGCCAAGTTCCGCGCAGCCGTTTCAGGGCGGCGGGCGCGCGTTCTCGCGGGCGATGCGGGCCTGGAACTGCTCGAGCGACTCGTCGGTGCGGCGCCAGGAGTAGCCACCCGAGCTCACCGGGGCCACGAAGTCGGTCGGGACGCTCGCCGGTGCCGTCTCCTCGCGCGCCTGACGCGCCGCCAGGATGAGCACGGCGGTGACCCCGGCGATGACCACGACGAGCGCGACGACTCCGAGCACCAGCACCATGCGGGCCCCTCCGCGGCGAAGCCTTTCCCTCGGCGCGCACGCTGTCAAGGGTGTCCGGGGACCACGGTGCTATGGTGCCCCGCGCCTTGTCCCAGCGGCGGCAGTACCTCCTCTTCTTCGGCCTCGTCGTCGCCGTCATCGGGGCGGCATTCGCCCTCGGTCGCTCCCGGACCCCGCCGTCCATCCTCGACTCGGTGCCCCGGGACGCCTGGCTCGTGGCCACCATCGACATCGCCGCCCTCCGGGCTTCCCCGCTGGCGAAGCCCCTCCTCGGCGCCGGCGAGAAGACCCCCATCCCGGGGCTCGGCTCCCTCGTGGCGCGGTGCGGCTTCGATCCCGTGGCGCGCCTCCGCGAGGCGGTCGTCACCGCGCCCGAGAACGGCGAGCGCGGTGACTTCGGCCTCGCCTTCACCGGGGACTTCACGAAGGACGAGCTCTCGAAGTGCGCCGAGAACGTCATCCGCGCCCGCGGCGGCTCTCCCTCCGCGTCGACGCGGGGGAGCTTCACGCTGGTGGAGGACACCGGGGACCCGGCGCACGCGCGCCTCGCGTTCCGCGAGGGCGGCCCGTTCCTCGTGGGCAGCGGCCGCTGGCTGGACGCGATGATCGACGCCACCGACCACAAAGGGGAGCGCGTGCGGGTCGAGCACACCCAGCTCCGCGCCGCCCTCGCCGGCAAGGGCGGAGGGACGCCGGCCATCGTCGTCACGGCGCTCCTGCCGGCCACGGTGCGCGACAAGCTGAAGGCGGAGCTCGGCCCCGAGCTCGGCGGGGCGGGAGACAAGGCCTACGCCGGCGTCCTCGCGGTCAACGCCGCCGGGGTGGCCATCCGGCTGACGGGAGGCGCGGGAGGCCCGGCGGACTCCGGCGCCTCGACGACGGAGGTCGCGGCCGAGCTCCGCTGCGAGACCGATTCGGCGTGCGACGAGGTGAAGAAGCTCGTCGAGCGGAAGCGCCTCTCCTTCCAGCGGGACCTCACCGTGCGCATCATCGGCCTCGGTCCGCTGCTCGACTCCCTGAGCGTCGACGGCAAGGGCACCTCCCTGACGGCGAGCGCCCACGCCTCGACCGACGAGCTGGCCCGAGGCATCCAGCGCGTCATCGACTTCAAGTCGCGCCCCTCGCCGGCGCCCACCCCCACGCCGCCTCAGCCGGTTCCCGCCCCGGGGACAGCCGCGCCCGGGCCCTGACGCGGCGAGGAGCCCTCGGCGGGCGAGAGCGCGGCGACCCCAATCGACAGCGGGGCATCCAAGGATTATGACTACGGTCCCCCCAGAGGAGTGAGAGACATGGCTGGCGCGAACGTTCTCGAGATCAATGACGGCAACTTCGAGTCCGAGGTCCTCGGCTCGGGCGAGACCCCCTTCCTCCTCGATTTCAGCGCGGTCTGGTGCGGCCCCTGCAAGGTCCTCGCGCCGATCGTCGAGAAGCTCGCCGACGAGCTCAAGGGCAAGATCAAGGTCGGCAAGCTCGACATCGACGACTCGCCGGGCGTCGCCACCAAGTTCGGCATCCGCGGCGTCCCCACCGTGCTCGTCTTCAAGGGCGGCAAAGAGGCGGGGCGGCACGTGGGCGTGACGAACAAGGAAACGCTCGTCAAGCTCCTCGGCGTCTGAGCGCTCCGAGAATCGAAAGGCTGCGGGCGGTCCGCGCCTCGCGCTGCGTTGCGCTAGCATGGCCCTCGCCATGCACTCGGGTGACCCGCGACTGATCGCGCTGCGCGATTCGCTGCCGGGTCAGGTCCTGCAAGGGACGCGCGGCGCGCGTTTCCACCTTCGCGAGCGAATCGGTGAGGGCGGGCAGGGCTGGGTCTTCACGGCCGCGTGGGACGAGCCGGAGGGCTACCTCGTCATCGTCAAGGTGCTGCGGCCCGACGCGCTGACGCCGGAGTCGCTCGCGCGGTTCGAGCGCGAGGCGCAGGTGCTCCGCATGCTGGGGCAAGCCGCGCGGCCCAACCCGCACATCGTGCGGTTCTTCGACCATGCGACGGCCGCGCTTCCGTCGCCCGCCGGCGGCAAGAGCGAGCTCCACTTCACCGCGCTCGAGTACGTCCGCGGGCCGACGCTCGAGCACGTCCTCTCGCATTCCCGCTCGGTGGGCCTCGCGCTCGACCGAACGCGGCGCATCGCGCGTCAGGTGGCGCTCGCGCTCGAGGACGTCCACGCCCACAAGATCGTCCACCGCGACCTCAAGCCGTCCAACGTGCTCCTCGCCAACGAGACCGGCGGCGAGATCGCCAAGGTGACCGACTTCGGCCTCGTGAAGCTCGTCGACATGGGTCTCGGGAAGACGACGGCGCTGGCCGGCGCCAGCCTGGGGTATGCCCCGCCCGAGCAGTTCGAGCAGGGCAACCGGCGCGTCAACCCGCGCACCGACGTCTTCTCGTTCGCCGCGATGCTCTACGAGATGCTCACCGGCGCGAAGGCCTTCCCCTACGGCGACCAGGAGAACCCGCTCGTCATCGTCACGCGCCTGCTGAACGGCCCCCGACCGAGCCTCGCCCACACGCGCGGCGCGCTCCCCCAGGAGCTTTCCACCCGGCCCGAGCTCGTCGAGCGCCTCGACGCCGTCCTCGTCCGCGCCACCGCCGCCGAGCCCAACGAGCGCCAGGCCTCCATCACGGAGCTGTGGGCGGCCATCGAGCCGGTCCTGCGGGCGGCCTCGGAGCGGCGGTCGTTCTCGCCGATGGGGCTCCGCGCGGCGCCGTCGCCCGATGTCGCCGTGTCGTCGAAGGCTCCGTCGGCCGAGCCGCGATCGGTCGAGACGCTGGAGGTGACGTCCCGCCGCGCCCCGCCCTCGCAGGACCCGGACAACCAGCTCGCCAGCCCCGCGGCGTGGAAGTGGCGCATCTGCGTGCCGCCGGTGCGCGCCGGAACGGTGCGCGCGGGGGCCTTCGACAGCGCGGGCGAGACGGCGGTGGCGATCGGCCCGACGGGCCTCGTGAGGTGGGAGGGCTCGACCTGGACGCGCCTGCCGGTGGGGCACGAGCTCGACGTGAAGAGCGTGCGCGGCCTCATGTGGCTGAAGCCCGGGGAGCTGCTGCTCTACGGCGCCCGCGGCATGGCGGTGCACCTCGTCCCCGGCGGCGCGATGGAGGCGTGGGATCTGCCCGACAAGGAGGTGACCTTCCTCGGCGGGCACGTCGACCCCCAGGGGGGTACGGCGACGCTGGTGGGCGAGCGGCCGGCGCGCAAGGCGGTGCGCGGCGGCGGGCA
>JBEKGQ010000468.1:0-5880 GCA_050012715.1 Polyangiaceae bacterium | reverse complement strand
CCGTTCTGGATCGCGCGTGGGAGCGGGATGTCGACCGACGACCAGCGGAAGATCATCGGCGCCGCGCACGTCCGCATCTACGGCGACACGTGGCTCGTCGACCAGCGGGAGCCGAACGCGCCGCTCGACGCGTATTCGCTGAACGAGCGCGAGCCGGGGCTGTTCGAGTGGCTGCTGTTCGATCCCACGGAGGTGCACCGTTCGATCGGCCCGGCGCCGGACCCGTGGCTGACGTGGGAGTGGCGGACGCACCTCGGGCAGGACGCTACGCCTCCGACGGGCTCGCCGGTGACGATGGACGAGATGCGGATCGCGCACAACGTGGCCATCGCGAGCGGCGACGGCGTCGCGGCCGAGCGGTGGCGGGAGAAGCTCGAGGGGATGCTCGACCGCACCGTGACGGCGAAGTACGACACGGGGCTGGCGCTCATGGGGGTGCGCGTCATCGGGGGCGTCGAGCCCCGCGTGGAGTCGTGGTTCGAGGTGGGGAAGCCCTTCGTGGGGGACGACACGTTCGCGGTGCGGTCGAACGTCGAGAAGACCGCGACGTTGAGCCTCATCCCGCCGGACACCGCCGATCGCGACATGGCGTTCCCCGAGCCGCTGCCGACGAAGCTGTGGAAGCCCGGCGCCATCTACGTGACGACGGCGATCCTGAACCACCGCATCGGCGTGGAGCGGTACTCCGGGCGATGGATCCCGCGCGACGGGGGCTCGTTCCCGCACCGCACGGACAATCGGCCCGACACGGTGCTCGTCGTGCTCCCGTAGCCTTCGCCTCGTTCCGGCGGCCTCCCTAGAACTTCTTGCCGTAGACCTCGACCTCGCTGATGGCGAGGTAGCTCTTGCGGGCGACACGGACGCGCACGAACTCGGCGGGCTTGCCGCGGCCGTTGACCACCCACGGCGGGCTGGCGTCGAAGTGCTCCTCGCGCCGGCCGATCTCGTCCCACTTGTTCCCGTCCTGCGAGAGCTCCACGACGAGCGGCAGCGAATCGTCGAACCAGCCGTCGACGCGGTTGTAGACCTTGACCGAGTCGATCCAGTACCGGCCCTGGAGATCGATGACGACGTTGGGGCTGTCCTCGACGTTCGTGTGGATGCCGAAGCTCGTGCCGATCTCCCCGTCGACGAGCTCCTTGCCGTCGGGCGGGTTGTGCTTGCGGCTGCTGGGGTGAACGGGCTTGCCGAGCGCGATGTTCTTCGGGAAGACGAGCGCGCGGGTGACCATGAAGGCGACGTAGCCGATGACGAGGAGGAGCGCCGCGAATCGCCCCCACCGGACGCCGCGCACGTTGGTCAGGCTGCGCGCCTCGACGCGCTGGCGCACGAGGCTCGCGGCGCGATCGAGGGCCCAGCGTGCGCGCTCGGCGTCCTCCGGATCGAGCCGGTCGAAGTAGAGCGCGTCGCGCGACGTGAGGGCCTCGCGGACGCGGGCGTCGTCGGTGGGCTCGGCCCGCGGGCGAGCCGGGTCGGGCGGCAGGGGAGGCATGGCCGTGGCGAGGTCGAGCGCGTCGAGGTCCACCCCGGCGTCGCGCGCGCAGGCCGCGGCGTGGAGGGAGAGGGTGACCGCCTCGCGAAGGAGGACCGCGGCGGCGACGGCCTGGGTCGTGCGCCGCCCGGCCCAGGCGCGGCGGTCGGCGGCGGCGGCGTGCTCCTGGACGCGGGCGCGCTGGGCGGGCTCGTAGCCGCGGATGGTGCTCTCGGCGCGGCCCAGCGTGAAGAATTCGGTGATGGGGCTGAGTCTGCCCGCGAGAGATTGACCGAGGCTCATCGTCCGTTCGATGCCCACCGTCTTAGCACGGTACAATCGGGCCCGTTTGACCGAGGACGCCGACAGTCGATCGCAGGAGCGCGTGGGCAGCGTCCTGAACGAGAAGTGGACGCTCGAGCGGCTGCTCGGCATCGGTGGGATGGCCGCGGTGTACGCGGCGCGGCATCGCAACGGGGCGAAGGCAGCGGTGAAGGTGCTGCACGCGGACCTCTCGCGGCACCGCGAGGTGCGGGAGCGCTTCCTCCGCGAAGGCTACGCCGCCAACCGGGTCGATCACCCGAGCGCGGTGAAGGTCATGGACGACGACGTGGTCGTCGGCGGGCCGGACGCCGGGACCGCGTATCTGGTGATGGAGCTCCTGGAGGGCGAGTCGCTGCAGGACCGGCTGGAGCGCGGGCCGCCGGTGGGGGAGCGCGAGTTCCTCGGCATCGCCGAGAAGGTGCTCGACGTGCTCGAGTCCGCGCACGAACACGGGGTCGTGCACCGGGACCTGAAGCCGGAGAACTTGTTTCTCGTGCGCGGGGAAGGGGACGACCCGCCGCGCGTGAAGGTGCTCGACTTCGGGCTCGCCCGGCTGCTCGACGGCGCGACGATCACGTCGTACGGCCTCGCGCTGGGGACGCCGTCCTTCATGTCCCCCGAGCAGGCGGCCGGGCGCATCGACGAGATCGACGGGCGCACGGACCTCTTCTCCCTCGCCGCGACGGGTTTCCGGTTGAGGACGGGGCGGCGCATCCACGAGGGAGCGAACCCGGTCGAGCTCGTGGCCAAGATGGCGCACTTCGCGGCGCCGAAGGTCGAGACGTTCTCGCCCGAGGTGAGCCCGGCGTTCGCGCGGGTCATCGACCGGGCCCTCGAGTTCAAGCGCGAGGACCGCTACGCGAACGCGGCGGAGATGCGCGACGACGTGCGCAGGGCCATCATCGAGCTGGACGGCGTCGCCCGGACCGAGATCGGGATGTCGCCGGCGCTGTCGGTTCCGCCACGGTCCGCGCCGCCGTCGGCGATCGTGCCCGAGCCTCCGCCGCCGTTGCCCGCGCCGCCACGCCTCCCGCGGGAGTCGACGATGGAGGTGAGCGAGCGGGAGCTCGAGACGTCGCTGCCCGTGCTCCCGACGGCGCCGCGCCGGAGGAGCCGCTCGATCCTGCCGTGGCTCACGCTGTTCGTGTTCGTCGGCATCGGGCTCGGGCTCTGGGTGGGTTCGCGCTACGACGGCGCGGGGGACGACGCGGGAGCGTCGGGCTCCGCGTCCGTCTCGCCGTCGTCGTCGTCGTCCTTGGCCCCGCCGTCGTCGTCGTCGCTCGAGGCCGGCTCCCTCGCGCCCATGGCGACGCCGACGCCGACCGCGCCGCCGACGCCGACGCCGACGGTGCCGGTGCATTCCAATCCGACCGCGAAGCCGCTCCCGAAGATCGCGCCGCTTCCGTCGTCGCATCGACCGAGCAAGACTGGCCACTGAGCGAGCGGCCCCCCCGGTGGTCATCCGCCGGAACTGACGCTAGCCTTTGCGCCGACGTGCCGGCGCTCGCCGGGGAGGAAGGTTGTTCGGCTCGATGACGCGATGGAGCGTGCTTGTCCTGGCAGTGTGTGGCGCGTGCGGCCTGGCGGTGCTCGCTTCGGCGTGCGGCTCGCACAAGGGATCGGCGGCGGCTGCGCCGGAGGACTTCCCGGACGGCGCGGGGGGCCCGGAGGATGGCGGGACGGTCGGTCAGATCGAGGGCGGCCTCGCCAACACGGGGCTCCCCACGCTGCCGGAGCTCGTCAACGTCGTCGCGACGGAGCGCGAAGACTCCGTCGGCATCGACTTCGACCCCGTCGACGACGCGGTGGACTACCGCGTCTACGCGCTGCCCTCTCCCGGAGACATCACCGTCAACGGCGACGGCTCGCTCACCATCAAGAACACCGTCTACCGGTGCGCTGGCCTCCGCCAGACCTACGATCTTCCCAACAACACCACGAACAACCTCACCGCGCCCGACGCCGGTCAGCTCTACGAGAACCCCAACGAGCAGTACTCCTGGACCGCCCAGATCCCCGCCACCCCGACCCTCGGCTACGTCTACGTGACGCCCGGTGAAGGCATCGTCCCCGTCTACGCCATCGGCGAGCACCCGACCGCCCCCGAGATCGGCTGGCGCGAGACCCGGCCGAAGATCTACACGACGGACGCGACGCTGCGGGCCTCGCTCCTCGCGAGCGGGGGACGCGACGACGGCATCGTCTTCTACGTCCCCTCGGCCGCGGGAGCCGGGACGACGACGGTCTACCACTCGGAGAACGTCGTTCAGGCCGGCATGAACTTCACGCAGTACACGGAGTACTACTTCGGGTCGGCCGACCTCGCGTCCCGCAAGGGCGACACGACCCCGCCCGCGCCCGCGTTCCAGGTCCTCACCGCGATCGCGGCCGGCGCCCAGCCGCTCATGGCCGTCCTCTACCAGCCGGGGGAGAACCACACGGAGCTTGCCGTCGGCAAGGAGCGCTTCAAGCGCGCATCGAATCAGGGCCCCGGGCCGCTCTGGCACCTCGAGTGGGCGGGAATGACGGAGCCCACGACGCTCGTCGTCGAGGCGCTCTCGGCGGGATGCCCGGTCCAGGGATTTCTCTCGCCGCAGTCTCTGGCCGCGCCTCCGCACCAGCCGCTGCTGACGATGGCGCAGCTCCAGAGCGCCTCGCCGACCGGCGAGGTCTACGTGAACGGCCAGTATGACCTGCCCGGGACGACGTTCACGCTCCTCGGCGGCACGGTCGGCGACACGTGGACCGTCAGCGACGCGGGCCTGGCCATCCTGCAGACGCCCAACGCTTCGCCGATCCCGATCGCGCGGTCGTTCATCCAGGTGGTCCCCAAGCCGCACGACCCGAGCGCCTGGGACTGGTACGAGGGGTTCAACGTGGGGAGCGACTTCGGCACCGTCGTGCAGGGCCAGGATCCCAGCCAGTGCACGTGCCAGTCGGCGGGCGCCGCGTTCCCCTGCTCGAACGGCAACGGCGGCTGCGGCTACTGGACGTCGCCGACGTTCGACTTCGGCGCCTACGAGCTCGACATCACCGACAACCAGTCGCTGTTCGCCTACGGCCAGTTCCTCGGCCAGTTCTGGGACGCGTTCGACGACGTCGGGCAGGACGTGACCGGGTCGGTGCGCTTCACGGCTCCGCAACCGGCGACCATGTCGGCGGACAGCAACGAGTTCGTCCACGTCACGTGGTCCGTCAACACCGTCGGCACGGATCGCCGCTATCCCCAGCTCATCGTGAGCGACCAGCCGTCGCCGATCCAGGACGGCTTCGCGAACCCGAACAGCAACACGATGCTCATCCAGACGCGCATAGGCCCCTCGATGATCCTCGAGGTCGAGGCCTTTCACGGGCTCGTCAACGGCAAGCCCTGGGCGGTCAACAACCAGTCGCCCATCCACGGCGTCATCGACTACGACACCTGGAACACGGTGAGCGGCAACCCGTCGGCGCCGACCGGCTCGCCCCAGCCCATCCCTCCCGCCGACCCGCCATTCGAGCACGCGGGCCTCGACCGGATGACGCGGTACGATGCCTACATCTCGTCGAACCGACTCTACGTCTTCATGGACGGCGCGCCGGCGGGTTGCACGCTTTATCCGAGCAACGGCTTTGCGCTGAGCGGGTCCGTGAGCGTGACGTTCGGCGACGTCCTCTACCACGAGGGGGCGCCCGACGAGCAGATCTGCACCCAGCCGCGTCCCTATCCGTTCATGCACGAGCACCAGTGCTCCGAGACGAAGCGGCAGTGGGACGACCTCGGGTTCAAGAGCGGGGTCGGCCCGCCCGCGTGGGACTCGGCCAACTTCCCGTGCACGGCGTTCTGAGGAGAGAGAGGAGGGCCGCCGTCGTGCCGACTCCGACGTCCGTCCGGCTCGCGTGTGTGGCGGCGCTGGCGCTTCTCGCGGCCCCGCTCGCGGCGGGCGGCTGCTCGTCGTCGAAGGCGGCGTCGCACGACGAGCCGAGCGAGGCAGGGGCGCAAGACGACGCGGGTGTCGGCGCGGACGCGGACGCCGGCGATCCCGATCCGGACCCGACGTTCACGCCGGCACAGTGGGCCGCGCTCCAGGCGCTCTCACCGAGTC
>JBEKGQ010000467.1:0-11416 GCA_050012715.1 Polyangiaceae bacterium | reverse complement strand
CGCGATGACCTTCTTCACCCCCGCGTCGAGAGCCGCGCGAAGCATGTTCAGCGTGCCCCCTTCGTTGACGCTCTTGAAGGCGTGGGCGTCCTTGGCGAGCGGCACCATGGCGACGTTGTGGTGGATGACGTCGACGCCCGCGCAGGCGCGCGCCACCGCCGCCGCGTCCCGGATGTCGCCGCGGATGCGCTCGACGCCGGCCGGCGCCTCGACCGCTTCGTTGACGTCGAAGATACGGACGCGCTCGCCCGCCTGAACCAGCCGCTCCACGAGGAGCGTCCCGAAGTACCCCGCACCACCGGTCACCAAGCTCGAGCCAGGCATGTCGGCCGCGGGGTATAGCATGCTAGGAACGGGCTCCTACGCCGGTGCCTTCCCCCCGATCGCAACGCGCCGTCATCGTCCTTCTCGGCGCCCTCGGCAGCGCGGTCTTCCTCTACCTCGCGGCGCGCCGGCTCGACTTCGCCGCGGTGGCGGCCACCTGGCGCACGGCGCAGCCGCTGCCGTGGGTCGCGTTCGCCGTCGTCTGCTACGTCGCGGGGCACCTCGTCCGCGGGCTGCGCCTCCGCGTCCTCGTCCGCCGCGAGACGGCCCTCCCCTGGCTCACCGCGACCAACATCGTCGTCATCGGGTACGCGAGCAACAACGTCTTTCCGGCGCGCCTCGGCGAGCTCGTGCGCGCCGGGGTGCTGGTCGAGCGGACGGGCATGCCGTTCGGCGAGGCGCTCACGATCACGTTCATCGAGCGGCTCCTCGACGGCATGGCGATCCTCGTCGTCCTCGTCGTCGCCGCGTCGTTCTCGATTCACGCCGAGACCATCGACCAGGTCGCCCGCGTTGCGGCGCTCCTCTTCGGCGGCGCGCTCCTCGTCGTCGTCATCGGCGTCCTCGTCCCCAACGTGCTCCTCGGCCTGGCGTCGCGACTCACCGCGCCCCTCGGGGCGAAGTGGCGCGACCGGGCCCTGCGCATCACGACGCACATCATCAACGGCGGCGCCTGCCTGCGGGCGCCGCGTACCGCCCTCGCGGTGTCCCTGCTCAGCGTCGTCGTCTGGGTGCTCGAGGCGTCGATGTTCGTGTGCGTGCTCCCCGCGTTCGGGATCCCGCTGCGCTTCCCGCTCGGCGCCCTCGCGATGAGCGTGACGAACCTGGGCATCCTGGTCCCGTCGACGCCGGGCTACATCGGGCCGTTCCACTACTTCTGCCAGCAGACGCTGATGACCCAGGGCATCCCGGCCGCGCAGGCGCTCGCGTACGCGGTGCTCGTGCACCTCGCGTTCTACGTCCCCGTCACCGCGTGGGGCGCGGCGGCCATCCTCCGCTACGGGGTCGAGATCGGTCGCACCGTGGCGGCGGCGAGGGCGGCCCGCACCGCCCCCGCGAAGAAGACGCTGGACGGCGTGCCGGTCCACTTCATCGCGCACGTCGAGCCCGCGCACGTCTCGGCGGAGCCGGGCGAGCTGATGATCGCGCTCGCGGAGGCGTTCCTCCCGGGGTGCGAGCCCGCCGCGGCGCGGGACGTGGCGGCGTTCATGGAGGGGCAGATCGGCGCCCTGTCGCCCAGCCTGCGGACGCTGTTCCACCTCGGGATGACGTTCTTCCGCTTCGCCGTCCGCGTGCGCCACGTATCGAGCTTCTGCGGCCTGCCGGTCGACCGCCGCCGCGCGATCGTGGACGCCTGGGCCTTCGGACGCATCGCGCTCCTGCGCCAGCTCTTTCGCCCCGTTCGCAGCCTCGCCGTGCTCGCCTACTACGAGCGGCCCGAGGTCGTGCGCGCCCTCGCGAGGACGACGTGAGCGCCGAGCGCGTCGACGTCCTCGTCATCGGGTCCGGCGCGGGAGGGGCCGTGACCGCGCTGGAGCTCGCGCGCGCGGGGCGCGGCGTCTGCGTCCTCGAGGAGGGCGCGCGCCACGAGCTCACCCGGTATGGCGCGGGCAGCGTCGAGGCGATGCAGCGCCTCTACCGGCGCCGGGGGATGACGCCGATCACCGGGCGCATCCCCATCGGCTACGTCGAGGGCGCGTGCCTCGGCGGGAGCACCGAGATCAACAGCGGCTTCTGGCACCGCACGCCGCGCGAGGTGCTCCTCCGGTACGAGTCGCAGTTCGACCTGAAGGGCGCGAGCCCCGAGGACCTCGCGCCGCACTTCGAGTGGGCCGAGCAGCACCTCCACGTCTCGCTCCGCGGCCGCGCCTGGCCGAAGAGCACCGAGGTCTTCGCGCGCGGCATCGAGGCCATGGGCTGGTCGGGCCAGGAAGTGCCCCGCGCCGCCTCCGGCTGCGTCGACAACAACACCTGCGCCAACGGCTGTCCCAAGGGCGCGAAGCAGGGCGTGTCGCGCCAGATCCTCCCCGAGGCCGAGCGCGCGGGCGCCCGCATCCTCACCGGCTGCCGCGCCCGCATGCTCCTCACGTCGAAGCGCCGGGTCACCGGCGTCCTCGCCGAGATCGAGCGCGAGCCGGGCGTGCGCGAGATGATCCGCATCGACGCCGACCACGTCTTCGTCTGCGCCGGGCCGACGGAGACGCCGGCCCTGCTCCGCCGGAGCGGCATCAAGTACCACGTCGGCGAGACGCTGCGGATCCACCCGATGCTCAAGGTGGTGGCGCGCTTCCCCGAGCGCATCGACGCGCACGAGAGCGTGCTGCCGCTCATCCAGGTGAAGGAGTTCTGGCCCGAGGTGTCGCTCGGCGGCGGCTTCTTCACCCCCGGGCACCTCGCGATGATGCTCAGCGAGAACTGGCTCACGACCCGCGGCGAGATGGCGCACTTCCGCAACATGGCCGCGTACTACGTCGCCGTCCGCGGCACCGGGGATGGGCACGTGCGCCCGTCGCGCGTCGGCGATGCGACGACCCACCTCCGCTACGACCTGTCCGAGGAGGACCACATCAACCTGTCGCACGGCCTCGCCCGCCTCGCGACGCTGCTCCTCGCCGCCGGGGCCGAGGAGGTCTTCCCGACGGTGCACGGCATCCCGACCATCCGCACCGAGCTCGACGCCATCCGCTGGCTCGACGAGCGCCTGCCGCGCGCCGGCTTGAGCCTCACCACCGTGCACGCGTTCTCCACGTGCCCCATCGGCGAGCGGCAGGACCGCTGCGCGGCCGACTCGTTCGGGAAGGTGTTCCGGTGGGAGAACCTCCACGTGAACGACGCGAGCATGTTGCCCGACTCGCCGGGGGTGAATCCCCAGGGCACGGTGATGGCGCTTGCCAGGCGCAACGCGCTGAGGTTCAAAGACGCACCCTCATGACTGCTCCTCTCGCCATCGTCACCGGGGCCCCCGGCTGGCTCGGCACCGCGCTCGTCCGCTCCCTCGTGCAGGGACTTCCGGAGGTCCCGGCGCTGGCGGCGCCCTCCCCGGAGCGCGTGGTGCGCTGCCTCGTCCTCCGCGGGGTCGACGCGAGCGAGCTTCGCGCCGTGTCGCCCAAGGTGGAGATCGTCGAGGGCGACCTCGCCGACGCGGCGTCGCTCGGGCCGCTCTTCGAGGGCGCGGGCGGGGCGACGGTCTTCCACGCCGCGGGGATCATCCATCCCACGGAGGGGATGGGGCAGTTCACGCGGGTGAACGTGAACGGCACGCGCCACGTGCTCGACGGCGCGGTCGGCGCCGGAGCCCGGCGCATCGTGCACGTCTCGTCCAACTCGCCCATCGGCGTGAACCCGTCGCCCGACGCCGTGTTCGACGAGAGCGCGCCGTACGCCCCCTACATGGGCTACGGCAAGAGCAAGATGCTCGCCGAGCAGATGGTGCGCGAGGCGGGCGACAAGGGCGCCATCGAGGCGGCGGTCATCCGTCCCCCGTGGTTCTACGGCCCGGGGCAGCCGCCGCGGCAGACGCTGTTCTTCGAGATGATCCGCGACGGCAAGGCCCCCATCGTCGGCGGCGGCGAGAACCGACGCTCGATGGCCTACGTGGACAACATCTGCCAGGGCGCCTTGCTCTGCGAGAAGGTCGAGGCCGCGAAGGGACAGGTCTACTGGATCGCCGACCGGCGGCCCTACACGATGAACGAGATCATCGACACCATCGAGCGCGTGCTGGAGAAGGACTTCGGCGTGAAGGTCGCCCACGCGCGGATGCGCCTGCCGGGCATCGCGAGCCAGGTGGCCTGGCTCATGGACTGGATGCTCCAGAGCGTGGGGATCTACCAGCAGAAGATCCACGTGCTGTCGGAGATGAACAAGACCATCGCGTGCTCCATCGCGAAGGCCGAGAAGGAGCTCGGGTACGATCCGAAGGTCGACCTCGAAGAGGGGATGCGGCGATCGATCCAGTGGATGATCGCGCGTGGGGAGAAGCTCTAGCGCGCGCGGGCACGGGCGCGACCCCGACCCCGACCCCCATCGCTGTTAGCAGTTTTCTTTTCCATCTGACCCGTTCCGGGCGAGATGGTGAGCATGACGAAGGTCTCGCTCGCGCACGAGGACGACTGGCAGGCGGTTCTGGCTCAGCTTCCGAGCGGTTACGAGAGGCTCGCGGTCGAGCACAAGCAGCTGGAGACGCAGTACGGCAACGCGAAGCTGACAACAGCGAGTTGGCTGCTGCGCTTCATTCTGCTGCACACGGGCGCCAACCTGCCCCTGCGCCAAACGGTGGCGCTGATGGCGGAGGCCGGTGGGCCTTCGCTCAGCGCGATGCGGCTGCACAAGAAGATGCGACGGGCGGCTCCGTACTTGCGAGCGCTCGTGGAGAGGATGGTGGGCTGGACGTCGGAGGCGAAGCCGGAGCTTTGGGCCGGCTACTCGATGGTGCTCATCGATGCGACGACGGTGTGCGGTCCTGGTGCGGTCGGCCCCGACGCGCGCATTCACACCAAGCTGCGCGTGGCGGATGTCGCCGTGCTCGATGCCACAGTGACCGACGCCAGCGGAGGCGAGACCTTCAAGCGCTTCCTCTTCGAGCAGGGCGAGCTTGCGATCGCCGACCGGTTGTACTGCAACCCCATCAACGTGGCGCTTGCCGTAGAGCAAGGCGCCGATGTGCTCGTCCGCTACAACCGCGGCTCGCTGCCGCTGACGTACGCGGGCCGCGTCCTGGACGCGCTCGCGACCGTGCGGACCATGCGCAACGACGCGGTGCTCGACTTGCCCGTTTCCTTCGAACACGACGGTGGCGTCGTGCGGGGCCGCTTCATCGCTACGCGTCTGCCGCTGGAGCAAGCCGAGCAAGCGCGTCAGCGGCTACGGAAGAAGGAGGGAGCCACGAAGGTCTCCAGCGACGCGCTCGAAGCCGCCGCCTACGTGATGCTCTTCACGACTGTGCCTCGCGAGCGAATGAGCGCCACACGCTGCCTGGAGGCCTATCGACTGCGCTGGCAGATCGAGCTGCAATTCAAGCGGTGGAAGTCGCTCTGCGGCTTCGACCGACTACCCAACTACCGCGACGACACCGTTGTCGCCTGGCTGTACGCGAAGCTGCTGCTCGGAATCTTGCTCGATCGGATGACGTCCATCCGAGGCGAGCTTTCCCCCCCGGTGCAGCTCGCAGCGATCGAGCGACCGCCGCGCAAGCCGCGGCGCCCGCGCTGACCTCGCGGCTCGAGCCGCCAGCGCACGAGACCGCGGAGCTGCAGCTGCCCCTCTTCCGCGCAGCTGAACGGCACAGGCCGAGGAACGCGCTGCAGTGAACTGCTAACAGCGATGACCCCAACCCCCACCCCAACCCCTACCCCTACCACCGGGGCGGGTCCCTCCGGATCTCGCCCTCTACGGCGCGACCGCCACGCCCCAAGGCAGTCCGCCCACGACGACGCGCTTCTCCACGTTGCCCGACGCGGGGTCCACGATGGACACATCGTGCGACGTCCCGTTCGCGGTGTAGAACCGCGTCCCGTCGCGGCTGAGCGCGATCCCCCACGGCCGATCCCCGACCCCGTCGAGCGAGCGCACCTGCTTGCGCGACGCCACATCGATGATCGCGACCGACCCCCCTCGCCCGCAGGTCACGTACAGCTGCTTTCCGTCCGGCGACAGGATCGCGCCCATCGGCCGGGGCCCGCTCGGCATCGGCGAGTCGGTGTGGATCGGGATCTCCCCGATGCTCTTGTAGGCGACCGCGTCGAGCACCGTCACGTTGGCGCCCGCCTCGCCGGGCGCGAACGCGGTGAGCCCGTCCTTCGTGAAGACGACCGTGCGCGGCCGCTTTCCGGTGGGCATGTGGCCGACGACGGCGCGGCTCGCGGTGTCGACCGCCGTGACCTCGCTGTCCCCCTCGCTGGTCACGAAGACACGCTTGCCGTCGGGGCTCACCGTCACCCCTTCCGGCTCCTCGCCGACCTTCACCCGGCCCTTCACGAAGCCCGACGTGACGTCGACGACCGACAGCTCGGCGGTCTCCTCGTTCGAGATGTACATCGTGTCGCCGTCCGGCGAGAGGTCGAACGTCTCGGGGTCCTGCCCGCTCGGCAGCGTGCCCGCGAGCTTCAGCGTGGCGAGATCGACCACGCCGATGCCGTCGGCCGAGCGGTCGCCCGGGGGCAGCTTCGACTCGTCGATGCCGGGTCCACCCCGCGGCGAGCCCGAGAGCGCCACGAAGAGCTTCTTGCCGTCCCGCGACACCTTGAGCCCGCGCGGGCGCTTGCCGACCGGGATCTTCGTCACCACCGTCGCGGTGGCGGGATCGACCGCCACGACGAGGCCGCCCTCCTCGTCGCTCACGTAGACGAGCGGCTTCGGGGCCGGCGCGCTGCGGCAGCTGCTGCAGCCCGAGAGAAGCGCGGTGGCCACGACGACGAGACTCCGTCCCTTCGCTCGCATCGGCACCTACGGTATACGAAGAAGCCCATGGGCCTCGTCGAGAAAGACCCGATCGTGCGCCTGCTCGAGGAGCTCACGAAGCGCATGGCCGCGGCGCGCGCGAGCCTGGCCGGTGGCGATCCGCCGGGCGCCCTCGCCGCGGTCGAGCAGGCCCGACGCACGCTGGGCGGGGCGCTCGCGGCGACGATCGAGCGCGTCGACGGCGCGACGGTGGTCACCCTCCTCGGCAAGGAGAAGGCAGGCGCGTACGCCGACCTCTCGCGCCTCGAGGCCGAGATACGTCACGCGATGGGCGAGGACGCCGCGGCAACGCGAGCCGAGGCCCGCGCCGCGGAGATCGATCGCGCGGTCGCGCGGTGACGCGAGCTACTTATTGACCCGCTCCAGGTAGCTCCCGGTGCGGGTGTCGACCTTGATCCACTCGCCCTCTTTGATGAAGAGCGGCACGTTCACCGTCGCCCCCGTCGACAGCTTGGCCGGCTTGGTGGCGCCGCTCGCCGTGTCGCCCTTGATGCCGGGCTCGCTCTCGGTGATCTGGAGGACGACGCTCGGCGGGAGCTCGATGCCGATCGCGTTGCCGTTGAACGTCATCACCTCGACGTCGAGCCCCTCGCTGAGGAAGCGCGTCTCGTCGCCGACCTTGTCCTTCATCACGTGGAGCTGCTCGCCGGTGCTCGTCTCCATGAAGACGAGGCTGTCGCCCTCGTCCCACGAGTAGTTGAGCTTGCGCGTCTCGACGTCGGCCAGCTCGACCGACTCGCCCGACTTCCACGTGCGCTCGATGGTGTTCCCGGTGAGCAGGTTCCTCACGCGGCAGCGCGTGAAGGACTGGCCCTTGCCGGGCTTCACGAACTGGTGCTCGAGGATGGCGTAGGGGACGCCCTCGATCTGGATCTTCAGGCCCTTGCGGATGTCGGTCGTCTGCATGATTGGCGGCTCTTTGGAGCGCCCAGCTAGCACGCGGCCGCTGGATTGTCGACGACGCCACGCGACAGGCGCCACGATCCGCTTGCCGGTCCCGGGGAAGCCAGCGTACAGCGTGAAGCGCGATGCACGAAGTGGACGACGAGCTGCGCGACATCAAGCGCGAGATCATCGAGTCGCGGGGCCTCGTCATCAAGACGAACAACCTGACGAACGCCCTCTCCGCGGACATCAAATCGATCGCCAAGCGCCAGCAGAGCTACGAGCGTCGCATCAACTGGAACAGCGCGACGGCGTACGTGGTGTTCGTCGTCGTGGTCTTCGCGGCGCTGAAGTTCGCGGTCGACGCCCGGGTCGACGCCATCGACGCGACGGCCAAGCACCTGCGCGACGAGAACGCCCGCCTGAAGACGGACCTCGACGAGAGCCGCCAGCGCGAGGCGGAGCGGAACGCCGCGGAGATCGAGGCGGCGAAGTTCTACGAGCTGGTGAAGGACGGGCGGCGCATCGACGTCATCCGCGGCTGGGACGCGATGAAGGCCAAGCCCCTCACCCGGAGCGAGTCGCAGCTCTTCGCCGAGGCGGTCCAGAAGGCGAAGGTCGAGCAGGCGACGCAGCTCTACCTGCAGGGGCTCGACAGCTCCCGGCTCCAGCGCTGGCAAGAGGCCGCCGCCGCCTACGAGGAGTCGCTGCGCTACGACGACACCGCCTCGGTGTCGCCCAGCGCGAAGCTCCAGCTCGCGAGCGCGTACCGCAAGCTCCACAAGCAGAAGGAGGCGGTCGCGATCCTCGCGCCGCTGTCCGAGCAGGCCGCGGACCGGGAGGTGCTCGACGACGCCCTGGAGCAGCTCGCGTGGTGCCAGACGGAGCTCGAGTCGTACAACGACGCGAAGAACACGTGGCGCACGCTGCTGCGCAAGTTCCCCGATTCGCACTACGCGCCGGAGGCGAAGCTCGCGCTGACGACGCTGACGCAGAATCACTGAGGCATGGGCGACGCGAGGGGGGACGTGGGGCGGGTGTTCCGCCGTGAGGACGCCGGCTACGAGGAGGCGCGCCGGGGCACGTCGTTCAACGCGCGCCTGCCGGGGCGGTTCCCCGAGCGCATCGTGCAGGCGAACGACGTGAACGACGTCGTCGCCGCGGTGAAGCTCGCGACGCGGCAGGGGCTCCGGGTCAGCGTCGTCTCGGGCGGCCACAGCTGGTCGGCCAACCACCTGCGCGACGGGGCGGTGCTCATCGACGTCTCGCGCCTCGACGACGTGCGCGTCGACGCGCCCGCGATGCGGGCGACGGCGGGGCCGGGGCGCGCCGGGTACGACCTCGCGGTGATGCTCAAGCGCCACGGGCTCTTCTTCCCCGCCGGTCACTGCCAGGGCGTCTGCCTCGGCGGGTACCTCCTCCAGGGCGGGTACGGCTGGCACAGCCGCGCGCTCGGCCCGGCGTGCATGAGCGTCGAGGGCGTCGACGTCGTGACCGCGGAGGGGGACGTCGTGCACGCGAGCGCGGAGGAGAACGCGGATCTCTACTGGGCGGCGCGCGGCTCGGGCGCCGGCTTCTTCGGCGTCGTGACGCGCTTCCACCTGCGGCTCCACCGGCGGCCGCGCATCGTGGGGATCGCCGCGCAGAGCTACCCGCTGACGATGCTGGAGGAGGTGTTCCGGTGGGCGCACGCGGTCGGGCCTACGGTCCCGGCGTCGGTCGAGCTGCAGCTCCTCGTGAGCCGGCACGTGAGCGGCGTCCGGGGCCCGGGAATCGTCGTCGTGGCGCCCGTCTTCGCGGACAGCCTTCGCGAAGCCTTGGAGGCGGTGGCCTTCATGCACGCGAGCCCGCTCCGCCGGCGCGCCGCGCGCAGCGTCCGCTTTCTCCCCTCGGGGCTGCGGCTGCTCTACCGGGGGGTCATGCAGCACTACCCTCGCGGGTATCGTTACGCGGTCGACAACATGTGGACCCACGCCCCGATCGACGCGCTCTTGCCCGGGCTCCGGGCGATCGCCGACACGCTGCCCCCCGCGCCGTCGCACGTCCTCTGGCTGAACTGGGCGCCACCGCCCGATCGCCCGGACATGGCCTACTCGGTGGAGGACGCCTTCTACCTGGCGCTCTACGGCGTGTGGAAGCACGCGGAGGACGACGCGCGGTACGCGCCGTGGGCGGTCGGCCACATGCGCGCGATGGAGCGGCTCGCCACCGGCTGCCAGCTCGCCGACGAGAACCTCGGGGAGCACCCGGCGCGCTTCGTGTCGGACGCGAACCTCTCGCAGCTCGATCGCCTCCGGGGCGCGTACGATCCCGAGGGCCGCTTCCATGCCTGGATGGGGCGCGTGGGGTCGCCATGAAGGAGAGCCGCTACCTCGGGATGCGCGACGGCGATCTGCGGGACAAGCCGTACGCGAAGCACTGGAACCCGCGCATGGCCCCGCTCGCGCCGCACGCGATCGAGGCGCTGGCGACCGGACCGGTGACGGGCCCCGTGATGCTGGCCCTCGAGGACGCGGGGCGCCTGCTGGAGCCGGGCCACGACGACCTCGAGAACGGGTTCTGCCTGACGCACCGGGGCGCGCTCCACGTGGCGATCCGCACCGAGATGCCCGACGTCACCCCCGCCATGGTCGACTGGTGGTTCGGCTGGCACAGCGACGAGCCCCAGCGCTACAAGCTGTGGCACCCGCGCGCCCACGTGCACGCGGCGTGGGCGACGCCCGGCGTCGGCGCGGCGACCGGGCGAGCGCGCTACGTGGGCCGCGTGTCGCACGTCGACGAGTACCTGGGGAGCACGCTGGGGCGCTTCGCGATCCACTTCGTTCCGCCGGGGCAGCTGGGGATCTCGGGCCCGTCCATCGCGGACCCTGGCGGCGACACCGCCGTGTGCGCGCGGGTCGGCTTCGCCGACTACCCGGTCGACGCGGGGTACCTCGTACACCACGTGCGCCGGGTCGCGGGAGGGTCGGAGATGCGCTCGCGGTTCTGGCTGGGCGCGCCGTACGCGGCGGGCCGTGGCGGCGGGCTCGCGGGCGTGGCGGTGCGCGTCGCGAAGGGCCTTCGCCGGCCGGGCGAGGCGGACGGCCGGGCGCTCCTGGCGCACTGCTCGCAGGAGATGACGCACCTCGCGTCGTTCCTGCCGAGGATCCACGCGGAGCTCGGGTCGAGCTAGAGGTGCCGCGCGCGGCGCGGATGGCCACCAGGTCTCTCAGGCGACGAGGGTGCGGTAGGCCTCGGTGAGCTCGTGGAAGCGCGCCTCGAGGGCGCGGCGCTCGGCGTCGGTCGCGTCGGGGTGCAGATCCGGGTGAACGGTACGAGCGAGACGGCGGTAGGCGCGACGCACCTCGGCCGGGTCGGAGCCTGGCGGGAGGCCGAGGGTTCGCCACGCGCCGGCGTCGTGCGTCGCGCGCGCCGGCGGCGGCGCGGGGGTGCGTACGCGAGCCCGGCGGCGGCCGTGGAGGAACTCGTGGGGATCGAGCGGCGCCTGGTGGAGCGCGCCACGCGGAGCGCGCACCGTCACCCGGAAGGACACGCGGGCATCCGCGAGCTGCTCGAGGACGGTGAGGCGCGCGAGGAGCTGGCGGCGCAGCGCCGCGCCGACGACCGAGGGCGCGAGCCGGAACTCGTCGACGAGGACCTCGCCGTGGAGGCGCCGGGAGGTCATCGCCCGGAGGAGCGAGCGGCGGAGGACGTCGTCGTCCGCGGCGTGGTCGCGGCGAAGGATCTCCGCCAGCGAAGGCGCGGCGCC
>JBEKGQ010000466.1:0-5891 GCA_050012715.1 Polyangiaceae bacterium | reverse complement strand
CGTTCTCGAGCGCGGTGACTTTCTCGGCGTGCTCGCCCCGGAGCGCCTCCAGCGCGTCCGCCACCGCCTTCTCGCCATCGGCGCGCACGCGGGCCACCTCGGCCTCTTGCGCCGCCTTCGCCTCGCTCGCCGCCTCGTCGGCCTCTCGCCGCGCGGCCGCGAGCGCCTGGTCGTGTCGCTCGCTCTCCTCGCGCGCGGCCCGATCCGCCTCGCCGCGGACCTTCTCGAGCTCCTGCTGGCCGGCGCGGTGGAGCGCCGCCATCTTGCCGTCGTGCTCTTGCTTCAGCTGCGCGGCCTGCGCCGCCAGCGCCTCCTGGCGCTCGCGGTCGGCCGCCTGCTTCGCCGTTTCGGCCTGCTCGCGCGCCTCGGCGAGCGCGGCCTCGCGGTCCTTGCCGGCCTGCTCGAGGTCGGACTTGCGGCGCGCCTCGGCCTCGTCGAGCGCCAGCACGTGATCGGAGCGCTCGCCCGCCAGCGTCTGCTCGAAGTCGGTCTTCGCGTCGGCGACGCGCGGCGAGCTCTCGTCGCTCCGCGAGGCAAAGGAGACGGGGGACGCCGCGCACGAGGCGGCGATGGCCGACGTGCAGGGGCGCCTGGCGGAGACGGCGTCCGCGCGCGACGCCCTCGACAAGAAGCACGCGGCGGCCAGCGACCGCATCGCGGCGCTCGAGGCCGAGCTGGCCGCGCTCCGCCAGGATCTGGCCGAGACGAGGCAGCGTAGCGCCGGCGAATCCGCCCGCGCCGACCGCGCGCAGGCCAAGTGGGAGGCGGACCGTCAGTCGCTCGAGCGGGCCAAGGACGCCATGGCGGTCGCCCTGGCGCAGATCGAGGAAGCCGAAGGTCGCACCCTCGGTTGACGCTCAGAGCCCCGCGCGGGCGACGAGCTTGCGGGCTTGCTCGCGCGCGCGGGCCTTCACCCGGTCGACGTCGAGGCGGCGGTGCTCGCGGTGGGCGACGACGTGCGCGCCGTCGACGAGCACGTGCTCCACGTCGCGCGCGGTGCACGCGTAGACGAGGCGCGAGAAGACGTCGCCCCCCGGCTCGACGTGGGCGCCGTCGATGCGGACGACGGCGAGGTCCGCGCGCTTGCCCGGCTCGATGGAGCCGACGAGGGCGTCCAGGCCCAGGGCGCGCGCGCCGTCGAGGGTCGCGAGGCGGAAGGCGCGGCGCGCCGGCAAGCTCGTGACGCCGGTGCGCACCTTGGCGAGGAGCGCCGCGTGACGCAGCTCGGTCCAGGCGTCGAGGTTGTTGTTGCAGGGCGCGCCGTCGGCGCCGAGGGCGAGCGGCACGCCGAGGGCGTCGAGCTCCGCCACGCGCGCGATGCCCGACCCGAGCTTCAGGTTCGCGCTCGGGCAGTGCACGACGCGCGTCCCCTCGCCGGCCAGCACGCGCGCCTCGTCGTCGGTGAGCTGCACGCCGTGGGCGAGCACCGCGCGCGGCCCCGCCACGCCCCATCGCCGCAGCACCGCCACGTCGTCGTCCCCCAGGGCGCGGCGCACCGCTTCGCGCTCCGCCGGGTGCTCCGCGGCGTGCGTGTGCAAGAAGTCCCCGTGCTCCGCGGCGCGCTCCACCGCCCCGCGGACCAGCGCCTCGCTGCACGACAGGATGAACCGCGGCGCCCACGCGTACCCCACGCGCCCGCCCGCCGCGCCGCGCCACCGTGACGCGAGCCGCTCGCTCTCGTCGAGGCTCGCCCGCGTCGTCTCCCGCAGACCCGCCGGGACGCCCTCCCCCTGGTCCATCATCGTCTTGCCCGAGAGCACCCTCACCCCGGCGCGCACGCACGCCTCCATCACCGCGTCGTGCTCGCGCACCGTGCCCATGTCGAGCAGCGTCGTCGTCCCGCCCAGCATGCACTCGGCGAGGCCGAGCTCCGCGCTCGCGGTGAGGGACGCCGCGTCGTGCGCCGCCTCGAGCGGCCAGATGCGCTCCCGCAGCCACTCGAGCAGCGGCCGGTCGTCCGCCATCCCGCGCATGAGCACCTGGCACAGGTGCACGTGCGCCTGCACGAGCCCCGGGATCACCGCGCACCCGCGCGCGTCGATCACGCGCGTCAGCCCCGCGGTGTGCACTTTGCCCACCTCCACGATGGCGCCGTCCCGGACGAGCACGTCGCCCGGCACCACGTGGTCGGCGGCGTCGCACGTCACCACCGTTCCGCCGCGGAGGATCGTGTCCACAGCGCCTCCCTATCAGATTGGGCGTGTAGTGCTATCGTCTCGACCGCGCGCGCCCGAATGCCCACCCGCATCCTCGTCGTCGACGACAGCCCGACCATCCGCAAGGTGGTGAGCTCCGTGCTCGAGCGGAACGGCTTCGCCGTGCTCCAGGCGGCGGACGGGCAGGCCGCGCTCGACCGCCTGCTCCAGGCCGCGCAGGCGGTGAAGGAGGAGGGGCACGAGGAGGAGAAGGTCGATCTCGTCCTCGTCGACTTCGTGATGCCCAAGATGAACGGGTTCCAGCTTTGCCGCGCCCTCCGCCAGAGCGAGGAGCTACGGAGCACGCCCGTCGTCCTCATGAGCGCGAAGTCCGACCGCATCCGCGAGCACTTCGTGCAGCAGACCGGCGCGATGGACGCCATCACGAAGCCCTTCGACGCCACCGCGCTCATCGCGGTCATCGAGAACGCCATCCGCCGCTCCGAGCA
Source organism: Polyangiaceae bacterium (assembly GCA_050012715.1). Classification (GTDB taxonomy): domain Bacteria; phylum Myxococcota_A; class Polyangia; order Polyangiales; family Polyangiaceae; genus Palsa-1150. Next base: position 3,247 of record JBEKGQ010000466.1, on the reverse strand, counting down.
ATGGCGCGCCCGCGGCGAGGCCATCGCCGCCGGCATCCCCGAGGACTTCGAGGCCGAGTCGCTCCGTAGCACGGGCGACACCGACTCCCGCCGCGCGCGCATCGCGGTCGAGATGCTCAAGCGGCTCTCCAGCGTGCTCGCGCCGGTGCTCGCAAAGCTGCCCCACCCCGTGGTCGGCAACGAGTCGCAGCTCGCCATCGAGCTCCTCGGCCTCCTCACGTCGGACCAGGTGCGCGAGCTCGGCGACGCGATGCGTGGGCTCGACATGGGCGCCGGCCGCGTCGGCCTCTCGGGCGACATGGCGATCATCCCCATCGGCGCCGTGCTGCAGCTCCTCCAGATCGAGTCGCAGAACGGCGTGCTGCTCGTCAGCGACAACAAGACCGAGGTGAGCATCTCGATGCGCGCGGGGCTCATCGATCTGGTGCAGGCGCGCGGGGCCAAGAACGAGTTTCGCCTCGGCCGCTACTTCGTCGAGCACGGCCTCGTCACGCCGGACGACATCGACCGGCTGCTGCGCGACAACGCCCCCACGCCGCGCCCGCCCGCGCCCGACGCGAAGGTCGCCCCCCCGCGCGACGAGGCGAGCATCTCGCGGCGGCTCCTCGGGGACATCCTCGTCGACTCCGGCCGGGTGACGCCCGACCAGCTCCGCGACGCCCTCGCGCGGCAGTCGAGCGAGCTCGTTTACGAGGTGCTCCGCTGGCCGCGCGGTCGCTTCGAGTTCCGCCACGAGTCGCTCCCCGCGCTCGCCGAGAGCGCGCGCCTGTCCCTGCCGGTGGCGTCGGTCGTCATGGAGGGCTTCCGCCGGGTCGACGAGTGGCGCCTCGTCGAGGAGAGCGTCGGTGACTTCGAGGCCGTCCTGCAGAAGGACAGCGTCGCCGTCGACGCGGCCGGGGTCGACCGGCTCCCGCGGACCGAGCAGCGCATGCTCGAGCTCGTCGACGGCGAGAGCACCGTCCGCGAGATCGTCGAGGAGAGCAACATGTCCGGCTTCGACGCCTGCAAGATCCTCTACCAGCTCATCGAGGCGCGCCTCGTGCGACGCCGCGCGGGCTAGGGGCCCGGCATGCCGGGGGTGCGGCGCGGCGGGGTCGTCCTGCGGGTCGCGGGGGAGCTGCGCTTCGTCCCCGCGCCCGTCGCGCTGCGCGTCGCCGCGGCCCCGCGCATCACCGCGGTGCCGGGCGCGCCGCCGGAGCTGCTCGGCATCGCCGTGCACGAGGGCGCCGTCGTCCCCGTCGTCTCCGTCGGCGACACCCGGGGGGACATGGTCGTCTGTCAGCACGCGGGCGAGCTCCTCGGCATCGTCGGCGCCGACGTCGTGCGGAGCGGGTCGTTCGACGTGGTCGCCGACCGGCCCGAGCTCGTGATCGTCGACGGCGAGCACGCGCGCCCGCTCGACATCGCCGCCGTCTACGCGCGCATCCAGGCCGGCGTCCGCCCCGGCCGCTGGGGCTAGGCGCGCGCGAGCCGGCACGGACGACTACCGCCCCGCCGGCTCCTTGCCGGTCACGCTCTGGCCCGGCACCGTCACCGTCTCCGGCGCATCCCACGCGTCGCCGAGGAACGTCCGCCACTGCAGCGTGTAGCGCCCGTGGAGCAGCGCGCCGAGCGGCACGCGCGCGCCGGGCGCCACCCACGCCACCGGCGCCCCGTCGAGCCACGCGACGCGGAGCTCGTCGCTCGCGTTCACGAGGAGCAGGCCCGCGTCCGCCGGGGGAGCCTGCGCGTCGCGCGCGGAGGCCGCCGGAGGCGCCTCGACCGCTGCGGTGCGGAACGCCGTCAGCTCCGCCTTCGGCAGGAGCACGTCGCCGGGCGAGCTCGGGAACGGCTCGGCGAGGAACTCCGCGGTCGGCGGCGGCGCGGCCAGCTCCTGCACCGGGAGACGCGCGCTCGGCGTGATCGACGTGACGTCGAAGACGAGCGCGCCCTCGGTCGTCCAGCGGAGCTCCGCGTGCAGCGGGATCTCGTCGTAGGCGCACGCGACGGTGCTCGGCGGCGCGCCGACGAGGTCGAGCAGCATGCGGCAGACGAGCTCCCCGCCTTCTCCCGCGTTCTGGAACGCCGCCAGCTCCAGCGTCGCCTTCGCCGCGCGGGTCGACACGTCGACGCGCCTCGTGCGGAGGTTCAGGCGCCGCGCCCCGTCGCCGGGCGCGGTCACCTCGGCCGCCGACAGCGGGGCCACGTCGAGGCGCCGCTCGCCGAGGAGCGCGCGGAGCGCGCCCTCTTCCGCCACGCGGTAGGACTCTTCGCCCGGCAGGAACACGAGGTGCCCGTAGCGATCGGCGCGCGCCCGCAGCTCCGTCCCCGCCGGCACGACCAGGCCGCCCGACAGCACGAAGCGCGCGCGCGTCTGCGACGCCTCGATCGCGATGCGCGCCTCGAGCTTGCGCCGGGCCGCGTCGATCGCGCTCGCGTTGACCTCGGGCCCCTTCGGCGCCGGTGGGCCTTCGCCCGCGTGGAGCACCGCCTGCATCACGTACCCCGCGAGCTCCTTCGGGTCCGTCCCGCGCGGGTCCTTGCCCCCGAGGTCGCGCGCCGTCTCGTGCGGCGCATCGGCCCCGACCGCGCGGTCCCCCCGCAGGGGCTCGGGCGGCGGTCCGGCGTCGGCCCCGACGCCCGGCGTCGTCGTCGCCCCCGCGGCGGTCGACACGTTCGCCAGCGGCGCCGGCTCGGCGCTCGCTTGCGGGCTCGCGGCGGCGTCGGGCGGGTCCACCGCGACGCCGCGGCAGGACACCGCGGAGAGCGCGACGCACAGCCCGAGCGCCTCACTCCATGCGGAAGTCGCGGACCGTGTGCACGCCGGCCCCGAGCGGGGGCGCTCCGGGCATGTGCTGCGTGTCGACGAAGACGACGTGGGCATCGGGGTAGTGGGCGAGCATCACGTTACAGTTCGCGGGCTCGTTGTCGAACGCGGCGATGACGTGCCCGACGCGCGCGAGGTCCGGCGCCACGAGGCGCTTGAACGCCTCGTCGGGCATGGCGGCGTCCGGCTTGAGCACGAGCTCCGTCGCCGGGACGCCGATGGGAAAGCCGAGGTCGCGCAGGCTGGCGAACGTGCCCGTCCCCATGAGCGGGAGATCGCGGCCGGTCAGATAGACGAGGATCGCCCCCGCGTCGTAGCAGCCGCGCGCGAACTCGACCGCGCCGGCGAGCGCCACGTCGTGGGGCAGGTGCGAGTCGGCGAAGAAGCGGTCGCGCCAGAACGTCTGCATCTCGGCGACCAGATCGGTCCGGTGCGCGCCGA
>JBEKGQ010000465.1:0-8184 GCA_050012715.1 Polyangiaceae bacterium | reverse complement strand
TGCTGCGCGCCGCCAGCAGCGGCACCGACGTGCGCCCGGCGCCGGCCGCGCCGGAGGTGCCTCCCGCCCCCGCGCCGCCGCCACGCGCCCAGCAGCTCGCGCAGCTCGTCAACCAGGGCGGCGGCTTCGTCCCGCCCATCCCGGGCGTCGGCTTCGGCGCGTTCAAGGTCCCGCCGTACAAGTCCCACGAGGGCGACAAGGTCATCCCGTTCACGCGGCGGCGGCGCATCACCGCCGACCACATGACGTACTCGAAGTTCGCGTCGCCGCACGTGGTGACGGTCGCCGAGGTCGATCTCCACCGCGCGAGCAAGCTGCGCGACGCGCACAAGGAGCGCTACAAGGCCGAGGGGATGAGCCTCACGATGCTCGCGTTCGTGGTCGTCGCGACCGCGCACGCGCTCCGTGAGAACAGCAATCTCAACGCGCGCGTGCTCGAGGACTCGTACGTCGTCTTCCGGGACATCAACATCGGCGTCGCGGTCGACTCGCCGGACGGGCTCGTCGTGCCGGTCGTCCGGCGCGCCGACGAGCTCGGCGTGCGCGGCATCGTGCGCGCGATCGACGATCTCGCGCGACGGGCCAAGGGCGGCAAGATCACCATCGACGACCTCGGCGGGGCGACGTTCAGCGTCTCGAACCCGGGCCTCAAGGGGAACCTCTTCGGCGGCGCGATCATCAACCAGCCCAACGTCGGCGTCCTGCGCATGGGCGAGATCCAGAAGCGCGTCGTCGTCGTCGAGTCGCCCGACGGCGAGGACACGATGGCGATTCACCCGGTGATGTACATGGCACTCTCCTACGACCACCGGGTGGTCGACGGCGTGGCCGCCAATGGATTCCTCTGGCGCGTCACGGAGATCCTCGAGAAGGCCGAGTTCGAAGTCTGAGCGGAGAGCCGCCACCACATATCGGGCACTTGCTCCCCTTAATGGGCGCGCTCGCTTGAACGAGCGTCGTGACGCGCTAGGTCACACGTTCGCAACCGGGTGGGGAACACCTCGGAGCTTGCCCATGTCCCTTCAGATCATCGTCCTCGCCATCTGGGGCGCCGTTCACCCCGGCGCGCCCCGCCTCCACGACGCCGCATCCATCGCCGCCGCCATCGAGACGGCGGTCTCCCAGGACGCCGAGCCCCCCGTCTTCGCCAGCCGCGAAGAGGACGCCGCGGTGATGGCCTACTACGCCATCCGCGAGAGCTGGCTCAACCACGACGCGATCGGCGACGGGGGCCTCAGCTTCGGCGTGTGGCAGCTCCGCTCGGCCTCGGGCCGCGCGGACCTCGGGACGCAGGCGCGCGCGTGGCTCTCGCTCCTCCACGAAGGGGCCCGCATTTGCCCCGCCAGCCCGGCCGCCCCGCTGAGCGGCGGCTGCGTGGCCGCCCGCTCCACCGCGGATCGGCGCGCGACCCGGGCGCTCAACCTGCTGGCCATGGCCAAGAAGACGCTCGACCACGGCGCCGATTAAGCGCGCTACCCTCGCGCGCCCATGGCCGCGCACTCCACCCCTCCCGGGCCCGCTCCCTTCCAGCCGCACGTCCCCGCCGAGCAGAACATCGCCGAGCTGACGCTCCGGGCCGTCGTGCTCGGCGCGGTGTTCGCCGTCATCTTCGGCGCCGCGTCGGTCTACCTCGCGCTGCGGGCGGGGCTGACGGTGTCGGCGTCGATCCCCATCGCGGTCCTGTCGATCGCCGTCTTCAAGAAGCTCGGCCGGAGCACCATCCTCGAGAACAACATCGTCCAGACCATCGGCTCGGCCGGCGAGTCGATCGCTTCCGGCGTCGTCTTCACGCTGCCTGCGCTGCTCTTTCTCTCCGGCGGGGAGCAGTACTTCCAGTACCTGCAGATCATGGTGCTCGCGGCCGTCGGCGGAGCCCTCGGCGTGCTCATGATGGTCCCGCTCCGGCGCAGCCTCATCGTCAAGGAGCACGGCAACCTGCCCTACCCCGAGGGGACCGCGTGCGCCGACGTCCTCATCGTCGGCGAGAAGGGCGGCCCCCTCGCCAAGCGCGTCTTCGCCGGGGTCTACATCGCCATCGCGTACAAGCTCTTCATGAGCGTCCTCGGCCTGTGGAAGGACGTGCCCTCGTTCCGCACCGGCGCCAAGGCCGCCTTCCCCAACGCCGTCCTCGACTCGGAGATCACCCCCGAGTACCTCGGCGTCGGCTACATCGTCGGCCCGCGCATCGCGTCCGAGATGTTCTCCGGCGGCGTCATGTCGTGGCTCGTCCTCATCCCGCTGATCTCGCTCTTCGTGCCCGAGGCGCGCCGCATCGACGACCTCCACGCGCTCGGCTTCACCGACACCTGGATCGCCCACCACGAGGTCCCCGAGCAGATCTACCGCGCGTACATCCGGTACATCGGCGCGGGCGCGGTGGCGTGCGCCGGCGTGATGACGCTCCTCCGGTCGCTCCCCACCATCGTCACGAGCTTCCGCGACTCGGTCCGCGATCTCCGCGCCGGCAGCGACGGCGCCACGTCCCGCAAGCGCACCGAGCGCGATCTCCCCATCACCGTCGTCGTCGGCGGGGCAGTGGTGCTCGTCGCCATCATCGCCTTCCTGCCGAACCTCCCCGGCGCCTTCCCCGGATCGCTCCTCACGGGCCTGCTCGTCGTCGTCTTCGGCTTCTTCTTCGTCACCGTGTCGAGCCGCATCGTCGGCATCATCGGCGCCTCGTCGAACCCCGTCTCGGGGATGACCATCGCCACCCTCATGGCGACGTGCCTCGTCTTCGTCGCCATCGGCTGGAAGGGCGACACCTACCAGGCGATGGCGCTCATGGTCGGCGCCATCGTGTGCATCGCGGCCGCGAACGCGGGCGCCACGTCGCAGGACCTGAAGACCGGGTACATCGTCGGCGCGACGCCGGTCCGCCAGCAGATAAGCCTTCTCATCGGGGTCCTCGTCTCGGTCGTCGTCATCGGCGGGACGGTGCTGCTCCTCGACAAGAGCGTGCCGGGAGAGCTCCACGGCATCGGCTCCGCGCGCATGCCGGCGCCGCAGGGGACGCTGATGGCGACCATCATCAAGGGGATGCTCGCGCAGAAGCTCCCGTGGGGCCCCGTGCTCGTCGGCGTCTTCGCGGCGTTCACTGCGCAGCTCGCGGGCGCGAACGCGCTCTCGTGGGCGGTGGGGGCCTACCTGCCGGTGTCGACGACGGCGCCCATCTGGGTGGGCGGCCTCGTGCGGTCGCTCGCCGACCGGCTTCGCAAGAAGAAGGAAGAGGGCGAGGTCGGACCGGGGATGCTCTACGCGACCGGCCTCGTCGCGGGGGGCTCGCTCGCGGGCATCGCCATCGCGCTGCTGGTCGGGTTCGGCGGCACGGTGGCCGACAAGCTGAACATCGGCGCGAGCTACTTCGACAAGATCGGCCTCGGGGGCGACCTCATCGCGTTCGCCATGTTCGCCCTGCTCGCGGGCACGCTGCTCCGGCACTCGCTCGCCAAGGGCGAGGAGACCTGACGCGCGCCCGCGTCTACGCCGCCTGCGAGAGGACCGCCTCGAAGAGCTTGCGCCCGTCGTCGCCGCCGAGGATCGCCTCGCTCATGCGCTCCGGGTGGGGCATGAGGCCGAAGACGTTCTTCCGCTTCCCGCCGTAGATGCCGGCGATGGCGTGGAGGCTCCCGTTCGGGTTCCCGCGCTCGTCGATCGTCCCGTCGCGCAGGCAGTAGCGGAGGCCGATGAGCCCCTCGCCCTCGAGCTTCTTCAGCGTCTTCGCGTCGGCCTGGTAGCGGCCCTCGCCGTGGGCGATGGGGAGCTTCCACACGTCACCCACGGCGTGCGTGAACGGCCCCTTCGCCTCGACCTTCACGTACCAGTCGCCGCACTCGAAGCGGCGCTGCGCGTTGCGCGTGAGGGCCCCCGGCAAGAGCCCCACCTCGGTGAGGATCTGGAAGCCGTTGCACACGCCGAGCACGTAGCCGCCGCGCTGCGCGTGGGCGCGGATGGCCGGGATGACCGGGCTCACCTTGGCGATCGCGCCGCAGCGGAGGTAGTCGCCGAAGGCGAAGCCGCCGGGGATGGCGACGAGGTCGGTCTTCTCCGGCAGTGACGTGTCGGTGTGCCAGGCCACCGTCGTCGGCGCGCCGCACACGTCGCGCAGCGTGTGGATCATCTCGGCGTCGGCGTTCGACCCCGGAAAGACGACGACGCAGGCCTTCATCAAGGGCCGGAATAGCACACCGACCCGCGCCGCGTCAGCGGCAGCCAATCGACGCCGACCTCGTTTGGCGCTACTGACGACATCGCGCGCATGGCCGCACCCGCCCTCCCCAAAGCCTTCCCCAGCGACCTCGCCTGCACCCCCGAGCTCGCGCGCTCCCACAAGCTGAACGAGGCCGAGTACGCCGTCGTCCTCCAGGCCCTCGGCCGCACGCCGAGCTACGCGGAGCTCGGCGTCTTCAGCGTCATGTGGAGCGAGCACTGCTCCTACAAATCGAGCCGCATGCATCTCCGCCGCCTGCCGACCAAGGGCAAGCGCGTCATCCAGGGACCGGGCGAGAACGCGGGCGTGGTCGACATCGGGGACGGGTTCGCCGCCGTCTTCAAGATGGAGTCGCACAACCACCCGAGCTTCATCGAGCCCTACCAGGGCGCCGCCACCGGCGTCGGCGGCATCCTGCGCGACGTCTTCACGATGGGCGCGCGCCCCATCGCGAGCCTCAACTCGCTCCGCTTCGGGCGGCCGGACCACCCGCGCACCGCGGAGCTCCTGCGCGGCGTCGTCGCCGGCATCGGCGGCTACGGCAACTGCATCGGCGTCCCCACCGTGGGCGGCGAGGTGCAGTTCGACGCGCGCTACGACGGCAACATCCTCGTCAACGCCTTCACCTGCGGCGTCGCGCGCGCCGACCGCATCTTCTACGGGCGCGCGAGCGGCATCGGGAACAGCATCCTCTACATCGGCGCGAAGACGGGACGCGACGGAATCCACGGCGCCACGATGGCGAGCGACGAGTTCTCCGCCGGCGGCCCCTCGCAGCGGCCGACGATGCAGGTGGGCGACCCGTTCATGGGCAAGCTCCTCATCGAGGCCTGCCTCGAGCTCTTCGCGGAGGACGTGCTCGAGGGCATCCAGGACATGGGCGCGGCCGGCCTCACGTCGTCGAGCGTCGAGATGGCGGGCCGCGCCGAGAACGGCGTCGAGCTCGACCTCGACGCGGTCCCGCGCCGCGCGAAGGCGATGACGCCGTACGAGATCCTCCTCTCCGAGTCGCAGGAGCGCATGCTCCTCGTCGCGAAGCCCGGCAAGGAGGCGCGCGTCCTCGCCATCTGCGCGAAGTGGGACCTCGACGCCGCGGTCATCGGCAAGGTGACCGACACGAAGCGCTGGGTCATCAAGGCCACCCCCGGCTACGACCCGCTCGTCGACCCGGCGTCGAAGCGCGCGCCGGTCGTCGCGTGCGATCTGCCCATCGACGTCCTCACCGACGAGGCGCCTCTCTACGACCGCCCGCGGGCGGCCGCGAAGGACCCCACCGCCGGCCCGCTGGAGGCCGCGAGCATCCCGATGCCGCGCGATCTCGGCGCCGCGCTGCTCGATCTCGTCGGGTCGCCCAACGTCGGCTCGCGCGCGTGGGTGTGGCGGCAGTACGACCAGATCGTCCGCGGCGGCACACTCGTGCGCCCCGGGTCGGACGCGGCGGTGGTGCGCGTCCCGTGCGAGAAGGACGGCAAGACGGTCGAGAAGCTCCTGGCCTTCTCGGTCGACTGCAACGGCCGCATGTGCGAGCTCGATCCGTTCGCGGGCGGGGCGATGGCCATCGCGGAGGTGTGCCGCAACCTCGTGTGCAGCGGGGCGGAGCCCATCGGCATCACCGATTGCCTGAACTTCGGCGTCAGCGGCAACGTGAGCCTCTACAACGAGACCGACGGGCGGAGCATCCTGCCGACGCCGACGGTGGCGGCGGTGGGCCTCGTCGGCGCGCGGGAGGACGTCGTGACGGCGCCGTTCAAGCGCGCGGGGGACGTGGTGCTGCTCCTGGGCGAAGCGGCGAGCGGCGGGGCGAGAGCGCTCGGCGGGAGCGAGTGGCTCGTGCGGGCGATGGGCGGCAAGCTGAGGGGCGAAGCGCCGCTCATCGAGCTGGCGGCGGAGGTGACGCTCCAGAAGCTGGTGCTCGGGCTGGCGCGGGCGCACCTGCTCGAGAGCGCGCACGACGTGGCCGACGGGGGGCTCGCGGCGACGCTCGCGGAGTGCTGCGCGGCGGGACAAGAGGACGTGGGGGCCCGCATCGAGCTGGCGGCGACGGCGGCGCCGGTGGACGCGCTGGCGCGGCTCTTCGGCGAAGCGCCGTCGCGGATCGTGGTGAGCGTGAAGCCGGTCGCGGTGGACCGGGTGCTCGCCGCCGCCCGGGGCGCCGAGGTGACGGCGGTGCGGATCGGGGTGACCGGCGGAGACGTGCTGGCCATCGGCGCATCGCCGCTGGGGGAGCTGAAGGTGAAGGTGGCGGAGGTGAGGGAGAAGAGAGAGGCGTGCCTGAAGGGGATCGTGGGGGAGTAGCGAGGGGGGGCGAGCGAACCGCCGACCCCGATCCCGACCCCGACCCGGAACATCACCCTGTAAGGCCGAGGTGCGGTCGCCCGTTCTTCGGGCATGCACCGCAACGACCTCCCCATCGCCTCCCCCTGCACCGTCGACTGGACCACCATGACTCTCGCGGACCGCGGGCGGTTCTGCGGGGACTGCAAGAAGGTCGTCCGCGAGCTCGCGCAGCTCAGCGAGGCCGAGGCGCGCGCGATGCTGGCGTCGCCCCCGACCGAAGGTCTGTGCGTGCGGTACGTGTACGACGCCACCGGGGAGATCGTCTTCCGCCCCGACGTCGTCCCGGTCGCGCGGCTCGCGCGGGTCCGGCGCGCGGCGGCGGTGGCGCTCGCGGCGGCGAGCCTGCCGCTGGCCGTCGCGGGCTGCATGGGCGCCGCGCCGCCGCCCCGGCCGCCCGCGGTGCCCGCCGCGCCGACGGTGGATCCGGTGACGATGGGCGTGGTCACCATGGGCGAGCCGCCGCCCCCACCGATCCCTGCGCCGACGACGCCCGCGACGACGACGGCGCCCGCGCCGGTCCTCCCCGTGCCACGCTGAGCTTGCCGGCGAGCGTGCGCTGGGCGATCGTCCTGGCCGCGACCGATGGGTGCATGCCTCGAGCCGGCGGCGGACGTGGTCATCCCGTGCGCCGATCTGACCGCGGCGCTCGCCGCCTACGTGGACCTCGGCTTCCGGCTCGACGCCATCTTCCCGGCCGACGATCCCGCCATGGCGACGCTCTCCGGACACGGATTGCGCCTGCGGCTGGAGCGCGATCCCGGGAGCGCCCGCGCGAAAGCGACGGGCGCGGACGGCGCGTGGGTCGAGGGGCGCGCCGGCATGCGCTACCGGGACCTCCTCCCCGGGCGCCTCGGGGGACGCGTCATCGCGTCGCACATCCGCATCGCCGACGCCGGGCCCGTCGCGGACTACGTGCACTACCACGACGTCCGCTTCCAGGTGATCTACTGCCACCGCGGCTGGGTGCGCGTCGTCTACGAGGACCAGGGGCCGCCGTTCGTGCTGAGCCCCGGCGACTGCGTGCTCCAGCCGCCGCGCATCCGCCACCGTGTGCTCGAGGCCGCAGCGGGGACGGAGGTCATCGAGGTGAGCGCGCCGGCCGAGCACGTGACGCGCGTGGAGCACGAGCTGACCCTGCCGACGGCGACCGAGCGGCGCGATCGCGTGTTCGACGGGCAGCGGTTCGTCCGCCACGAGGCCGCCTCGGCGGAGTGGCGCACCGGGCGGCGTCCGGGCTTCGAGGGGCGCGACACGGGCATCGGCGCGGCCACCGGCGGCCTCGCGGAGGTCCACGTGCTGCGCCGACGTCGGGAGGAGCCGGCGCCGCCGCCGGAGGCGTGGCGGCACGACGGGGAGCTGCTCTTCGTCTTCGTGCTTCGCGGCGAGGCCACGCTCGAGCGCGCGGACGGCGAAGAGCGGCGGCTGGGCGAGGGCGATGCGGTCGCCATTCCACCCGGGGTGGCGCACACGTGGGTGCACTGCGAAGGAGTGGAGCTGCTGGAGGTCGCCTCGAGCTAGGTGCGCGTGACGTAGAACCAGACCGCGAACGCGATGGCCCAGACGACGACGAAGACCTGCCACGAGGCCAGGCGCGAGCGGTGAACGAGCCGCGCGAGAAACTTCATCGCGAACATCGTGCC
>JBEKGQ010000464.1:0-5913 GCA_050012715.1 Polyangiaceae bacterium | reverse complement strand
CTCTATCGCGGCGTCGTCACGTACTCGGCGAACTGGGACGACGTGGAGGACACCGTCGTCCTCGGCGACGTCGACGTCATCGGCGTCAACGGGTTCTACCCGCTCGCCGACGAGGCGGGTGCCTCGCCCGCGAAGCTCCGCGAGGGCGGCGAGCGCGTCCGGGCCAAGGTGCGCGCGCTCGCCGAGCGCTGGCAGCGGCCCGTGCTGTTCACCGAGATCGGCTACACGACGCGCCACGATCCCGCCGTGCGACCGTGGGAGTGGCCCGACACGATGAGCCACGTCGTCATCGACGAGCCCGCGCAGGCCGCCGCTTACCGCGGCCTCGTCGCGCCGCTCCTCGAGGAGCGCGACTTCGCCGGCTTCTTCGTCTGGCGGTTCTACGCCGACCCGGACGACGCCTCGCAGGAAGCCCCCTGGGGCTTCTCGCCGCGCGGCAAGCAGGCGGAGCTCGTGGTGCGGGACGCGTTCGCCGCGCGCTGGGCGTGCGACCCCTGGTGGATGCACCCCGTGCTCACCCGCGCCGAGACGCCGGGCTTCTACCCGTAACTTGGCCCTGCCCGCCGGGGCGCTCCTATCCTCGCCCCGCGGCCCATGTCCTTTCTCTCCCGAGCGATGATCCCCCTCGTCGCGCTCGGCGTGGGGACCTGGCTCGGCATGGGCCGGCCCGATCTGAAGACGATGTCGGCCGCTAGCGCCGGCGCGCCCGACGCGCTCCGCTCGGTCACGCGCTACGTCACCGGCGCCGCCCATCGGGCCGCGCCGGACCTCGTTCCACCGCCGCCGCTCGAGCATGCGCCGGAGACGGTCGACGCCTCCGCGCTGCCGGACCCGCCCTCCCCCTTCGTGCACCTGAACCCCGACGACCACGCCGAGAAGGCCTGGCTCCTCGCCGAAGGCCCGACGCACGCGGCCGGCGACGGGCGCCGCCTCGTCACGTTCACCTTCGACGACGGCCCCTTCCCCGAGACCGCGCCCACCGTGCTCCGCATCCTGGAACAGCACCGGATCCGCGCGACCTTCTTCCTCATCGGCGAGTACCTCGAAGGGACGACGCCGCACGCCGCCGAGACGCGCCTGTGGGCCAAGCGGATGGCCGAGGGCGGGCACTTCATCGGCAACCACACGCGCGATCACAAGCTTCTCACGTCGCTGTCGCACTCGGCCGCCATCGCGGAGATCGACGACGCGGCGGCGAGCATCGAGCGCGCGACCGGGCAGCGCCCGAGCCTCTTCCGGCCGCCGTACGGCGAGGTCGATCCGTGGCTGGAGAACGCCCTCCGCGAGCGAAGGCAGGAGCTTCTCCTCTGGAGCATCGACGTCGAGGACATGAAGAAGACCGATCCCGACGAGATCGTGCGCGAGCTCGAGAAGCAGCTCGACTACAAGTCCGGCGGCGTCGTCCTCCTCCACGACATGCACTGGCCGTCGGTGAAGGCCTTCAACCGCCTGCTCCGGTGGCTCGAAGCCGACCGGTGGGACGCGGCTCACCCCGAGAAGCCCGGCTGGGACATCGTCGACCTCGCCGAGTACCTGCGCGCGACCGCGGCTGCCCCGCAGCCGTACGCCTCGCGCGAAGAGCTGGAACGCGCCCGCCAGGCGGCCCAACCGCACGCCTCGCGGCGTTAATCGTCGGGGTGCCCCCACGCGTAGTAGTGCGTCGCGTGGTCGCCGAAGTCGCATCGCAAGACGTGGAGGTAGCTCTCGACGGCCGCCATGTTCCAGAAGCGCTTTTCCGCGTCACGGTGCTTGCCGAAACAGATGGCCTCGAGGACGAGCCGCTGCACGGCGCGCAGAAGCCACCGCTGCGTCGCTTTGATGCGCTGCCAGCCCAGCCAGGTCAACCAGACACGGACCTGACGGCCATCAACATCGCACCGCCTGCGGATCACGAGCCTGTGCTCCTCCAGCTGACGCAGCATGCGGCTCACCACCGACCCGCATACGCCGAGCGCCCGTCGAAGGTCGCGCTGCGCGATGGAATGGCGGATGCCCTGCCCACGAGCGTGCGAGAACACCACGTAGAGCATGTCGAACCGCGCCGGCGTCAGCCCGACCGACGCCAGCGGCTTGCGCGTCACCCGCAAGAAACCGTGGAAAGCCCGCTTCATCCCGAAGGCCACTGCGTTCATGGGAGCGCCCCTCAGCACACCGCATGCCCGCCGGCCGCTTCCGGGAGCGCCCCACCCCTTTCCCCGTGCGCTGGCGGCAAAATCACCTGGAATCATTGCCAAGGCAACGATTGGGGTGGTCGCGCGGGCGCGTGCCATCGGGTGCCCCGGGGATGTTCCGGGACAGATTTGGGCTGTCCGGGGACGGCCGGCGGGATTCGCGATGCGCTCGGAGCGGAGGCGCTCGGGGACGCGCGAGGTGGGCGGGTCAACGGGGTGGCGTGCCGTCGGGCCGGTCGGGGGGGAGCGGCGAGCGGGCGCGCGCGGCGCGGATGGGCGCTAGAGCGAGGCGGCGGTGACGGCGTCGACGAGAACCTTCATGAGCATGGTGCGGAGGACGCCGGGGTCGATCTTCTTCTTCTGGACGAGCCACTCGAGCGTGGACGACTCGACGAAGCCCACCCAGCCGCGCAGCGCGATTCGTACGAGCGGCGCGTGTGCGCCGGCGGGGGACGCCTCGATGAGGCGCGCGGCGAAGGCGTCGCGCGTCTGGTCGACGATCTTCGTCACCTCGGTGTCGGCGCCGACGCCGCTGCGGAGGAGCGCGGCGTAGGGTTTCCCGTGCTTGCCGACGTAGTCGATGTACGCGTCGAGCCCGGCCTGGAGGCGCGCGAGCGGGTCCATGCCTTCGGGGGTCGCGGTTCGCTCGAGGAGCTGGCGCGCCGCCTCGCGCACCGTCGCGATGTAGAAGTCCCGCTTGGTCGGGAAGTAGTGATAGAGAAGGCCCTTCGAGATGCCGGCCTCCTGCGCCAGCTCGTCGATCGACACCTCGTCGTAGGTGCGCTGGCTGAAGAGCTCCATGCCGAGGGCGACGAGCTGCTCGCGGCGCTCCTCCACGTCGAGGCGAGCGCGCGGCGGGTCGACGCGGGCGGCGGCGCGGCGCGGGGGCACGAATCCTTCGTAGCAGACCATTGACTTTCGTTCAATTGGCTCCACGTTGTCGTGCACACGGAGGAACACCACGCGATGGGAACGACACTCGACGGCAAGGTGGCGCTCGTCACGGGCGCGGGCAGCGGCATCGGGCGAGCCACGGCGATGGCGCTCGCGGGCGCGGGCGCGAAGGTCATCGCGGTCGACGTGGACGAGGAGCGGGTCGCGGCGGTGAAGCGCGATCTCGGCGACCGCGGCGTGATGGGCAAGCGCGTCGACGTGTCGAAGAAGGACGAGATGCGCGCCCTGGCCGACGACGTGCACGCCGCGCACGGGGCCCTCGACGTCCTCGTCAACAACGCGGGCGTCGGCCACTCCGGCGGCGTCCTCGACTCGAAGCTCGAGGACTGGGAGTGGGTCATCGGCGTGAACCTCTGGGGCGTCGTCTACGGCTGCCACTTCTTCGTGCCGAAGATGGTCGAGCGCGGCCGCGGCGGGCACGTCGTCAACGTCGCGTCGGGCTTCGGGCTCTTCGCCGGCCCCGGCGTCGCGCCCTACTGCACCACCAAGTTCGCCGTCGTCGGCCTCAGCGAGTCGATGCGCGGCGAGCTCGCGCCGCACCGCATCGGCGTCTCGGCCATCTGCCCCGGCGTCATCAACACCGACATCATCGCGCGCGGGCGCTTCGCCGACGAGCGCCAGCGCGCCGGCACCGCGAAGACGTTCCAGAAGCGCGGCCACTCGCCGGACCGCGTCGCGCGCGCCGTCCTCCACGCCATCCGCCGCGACGTCGCCGTCGTCCCGGTCGGCCCCGAGGCGTGGGCGGCGTGGCTCGGCAAGCGCTACGTCCCCGGCCTCGCGTCGATCGCGGCCCGCCGCATCGAGAAGGCGGCGCGGAGCGGTGGCTAACGAGCCTCAGGTGCCGGTGCCGGTCATCTCCCTGCAGATGAGGCCCGCGTTGCCGGAGAGGCTCGCGCCGTCGATCTTCACCGGGCAGTAGTCGCCGGCGCGCAGCGAATCGACGAAGTTGACGACGAGCGGGTCGTTCCACTCGCGCTTGCCGTCGAAGCGCGCGCGGATGACGCCGCGCTTGTCGATGATCCACGTCTCGGGGAAGAGGTGCGTGCCGTACTTGCCGTTGACGACGTCGGCCTCCGGATCCGTGAGCACCATGAAGGGCGGCTCGGCCTTGAGGATCGTCTGCAGCGTCAGCTTGATCTCGTCGACCTTGGCGTCGGTCGAGACGGTGACGACGGCGACATCGGGCCGATCGCGCAGGATGACGGCGAGCTCGGCGAGGTCGGGCATCTCCTCGAGGCAAGGTCCGCACGTCCGCGTCCAGAAGTTGAGGACGACGACCTTGCCGCGGAGGCTGTCGAGCGTGACGTCGTTGCCGCGGAGATCCTTCAGCTTGAAGTTCGGCGCGATGCGGTCGGCCGCGAGGTAGTCCGGCTTGAGGTAGCAGGGCGCGCTGCACACGCGCCTCATCTCGCCGTCCTTCGTCACCGCGACGAAGCCGTAGACGAGGAGCGCCGCGACGACGACGAAGCCGAGCTGCGCCAGGATGGCGCCGATCTTCGGCGGCGGCGGCTCGGGGGCGGCGGGCATGGCGTCAGTATACGCTGCGGATCCCCCGATGCGCCGCAAGTCCCGCCTCTTCGCCCTCGCCGAGTACCTGCGCGGGCGCCGCACCGGGGTCACCGCGGAGGTGCTCGCGGAGCGCTTCGGCGTCACCGTGCGCACGATCTACCGCGACCTCGACGCTCTCCGCGACGCCTCGCTCCCGGTGCAGGCGGAGCGCGGGCCGGGCGGCGGGTACGCCCTCGATCGCGCGTACACCCTTCCGCCGGTCAACTTCACCCCGCGCGAAGCCGCGGTGCTCGTCGTCCTCGGCCGCTTCGCCACCGAGACGCGCCTCGTGCCGTTCGTCGACACGCTCGAGAGCGCGCTCTCGAAGGTGCGCGGCGCCCTCACCGCGGGCCAGCAGCGGGAGGCCCTCGCGCACGCCGAGAAGCTCACGTTCGCGGCCGTGCCCGCCCTCCCGACGCGCCCGGCGATCCGCCGCGTCGTCGAGGAAGCCTGGTTCGAGCAGCGCCCGGTGCGCGTGAAGTACCGCCGCGGCGACGGCTCGCCGAACGAGCGCACCGTGCGCATCACGCGGGTGCTCATGGAGCGCACGATGACGGTGCTCGAGTGCGAGGACGTGGAGACGCAGGAGACGCGCGGCGTGAGGCTGGACCGCATCGATCTCGTGGAGCTGCTCGACCGATCCTGACAGAACGATGTCTTCGCCCCGCCGTATCGTCCTGCCGTACCGCGAAGGAGAAGCCCCATGACGAACGTCATCAACTGGTTCGAGATCCCCGCGAAGGACCTGGACCGCGCCGCGCGCTTCTACGAGGCCGTGCTCGGCACGACGCTGCGGCGCGAGCGCAGCCCCGGCACCGAGATGGCCGTCTTCCCGCACGGCGAGCGCCACGAGCCGGGTGGCGCGCTCGTGAAGCGCGGGGCAAAGCCCTCGGCGTCGGGCACCCTCGTGTACCTCGACGCGAGGGGCGACCTCGACGCGGCGATCGCGCGCGTCGAGAAGGCGGGCGGCCGCGTCGCCGTGCCGCGCACGGACCTCGGCAAGGACGGCGCGTTCGCCGTCGTCGTCGACACGGAAGGCAACGCGGTGGGCCTGCACGTCCACGCGTCGTAGAGCCGCGCGGACGGCGTGATCGGAGCCGTCGGCGGCGTGATCAGAGGTGTTGAACGAAGCCGCTCCGCGGCGGGGGGAGACCAGCGCCGATCGCCGGCAGCAGGGAGACCAGCGGGGCCGCTCGAGCGGCGCGTAGGCAGATGGAGCGGCAGCCTCCTTCAAGGTGAG
>JBEKGQ010000463.1:0-5922 GCA_050012715.1 Polyangiaceae bacterium | reverse complement strand
GCCGTCGTCGTGACGCGCGTCGTCCCGTCGTCGGGGCCCAACTCCGGCGGCACCCCCGTGAGCATCCTCGGCGCCGGCTTTGCCACCGACGGTGGCACCCAGATCACGTTCGCCGGCTTCCCGGCTGCCGGCGTGACCTGCGCCAGCGACACCGAGTGCTCCGGCGTGACGCCGTTCCCCGGCCCGAGCACCAGGGCCCAGGTCGTCGACGTCCAGGCGACCATCGACGGCGTGCTCGGCGACCCGGGCGCCGAGACGAGCGCCACGGGCGCGCAGGATCGATTCACCTACCTGCCCGGGCCGAGCTGCACCGCCACGCTGACCTGCGAGGGGCCGTACTACCCGTACCTCGTCGTCACCTGCACGACGACCGCCGACTTCTACGTCGACCCGCTGAGCTCGAACGAGATGTACGTCGCCACGGGAACGACCTACCGCGCCCAGACCGAGGACCTCGGCGGTCTCGTCGCGGCGTGCAACGGCACGCCGGAGATGGGCTCGTGCACGTCGTTCTCCATCTACGAAGCCCTCTGGACGTACTGCGGGGCCCCCGACTTCTGCGAGATCTGCACGAAGTGGCGCGGTGGCGTCTGCAACCCTGGTCCGCCGCCGACTTGCACGCTCTGAGACGCGACCGCGCTCGAGCTCGACCGATCGCGGGCGCGTCGCGCGAGAAGCAACTGTTGCGTTCGGGCGGTCGATGGGGGATCGAGAAGGGCGCGTCCCATGCACGACGACCGGTACGACCTCGACGCCGTCCTCCGCGAGAGCTTCGGGCTGGAGAGCTTCCGCCCGTGGCAGCGGGAGGCCATCGACGGCCTGCTCGAGGGGTCCGGCCGGGTGCTCGTCGTGGCGCCCACCGGCGGCGGGAAGTCGCTGACGTACCAGGTGCCGGCGGCCGTGCTGGGCGGGATGACACTCGTGCTCTCCCCGCTGGTGGCGCTGATGGAAGACCAGGTGCGGGCCCTCGAGACGCGCGGCGTGTCGGCGACGTTCATCGCGTCGACGCTGGAGCCCGACGTGCGGCGACACCGCGAGCAGGGGATGCTGCGCGGGCGGTACAAGCTCGTCTATGCCGCGCCGGAGCGGCTCGCGTCCGACGCCTTCGTGGAGGCCCTCTCGCGGTGCAACGTGCAGCTCGTCGCGGTCGACGAGGCGCACTGCATCGCCCAGTGGGGACACGACTTCCGCCCGGACTACCTGCGCATCGGCGGGCTCCTCGCGAGGCTGCGTCCGCCGCGCGTCCTCGCCTGCACCGCCACCGCGACGCCGGAGGTGCGGCGCGAGATCCGCGAGCAGCTCCGCCTCGGCGACGCATGCAAGGAGGTGCTGCGGGGCTTCGCACGACCGAACTTGCACCTCTCGGCCCGGAACGTCGAGGGCGTGAACGAGGCCCGCGGCGAGGTGATGGCGACGCTGGCTTCGGCGCTGGGGGAGCCGAAGGCGCCGCGCGGAGCCGCCATCGTCTACGCGGCGACGCGGCGTCAGACCGAGCAGTGGGCGGACCTGCTCCGCCAGAAGGGCTGGAACGCGGCGCACTACCACGCCGGGATGGCGGCCCCGGAGCGCACGGACGTCGCGTCGAGCTTCGCCAATCGCTCGCTCGACCTCGTGGTGGCGACGAACGCCTTCGGCATGGGCATCGACCGCTCCGACATCCGCGCCGTGCTTCACGTGCAGCCGCCGTCGTCGATCGAGGCCTATTACCAGGAGGTGGGGCGTGCGGGGCGCGACGGCGCCGAGGCCTGGGGCGTCCTCCTCTGCTCGGGGGCCGACATCGCGCTCCGCCGGCGCCTCGTGACGACGGGCATGGACGGCACGCCCGCCCCCGCGGAGCTGGCGGCGCGCGCCTGGAACCTCTTCCGCGAGCTCCTGCGGTACGTCGACGCCCGGACGTGCCGCCACGATTTCATCCTACGCTACTTCGGCGACGAGCAGGAGCTCCTCGGCGGCTGCGGACACTGCGACATCTGCGTTGGCCTCGACGAACGCGACGACGGCGACGACGAGGGCGACGAGGCCGAGCGCGAGGAAACGACGAAACTCGTACGGATGGCCCTCTCGGGGGTGGCGCGCGCCCGGCAGCGGGCCGGGATGCAGGCGATCGCGGAGATGCTGCGCGGCGTCGACAGCGAGCGGACCCGGCGCTTCGGCTTCACGGAGCTGACGACCTTCGGCCTCCTGCGAGAGCGATCGGCATCGTGGGTGCTGGATCTGCTGCGGGGGCTCCTGGCGGCGGGCTGGATCGACCTCACGCCGACCGAGCATCCGGTGCCGCTCCTGACCCGGGCCGGCGGCGAGGTGATGCGCGGCGTCGGCGCGGTGAGGTTCGCCTTGCCCGCGGAGCGCGAGGTGCGGTCGCGAAAGCGCAGCGCCGCCCCCCGGGGAGCGAAGCCGGCGGTCGAGTCGCTCGACGTCGCGACGCGCGAGCGGTTCGAGCGCCTGCGGACGCACCGCGCGCAGGTGGCGCGGACCAAGGGGGTCCCGGCGTACGTGGTGGCGATGGATCGCACGCTGCTGGAAATGGCCGCCCGCACGCCGCGCTCCCACGCCGAGCTGCTCGACGTCTTCGGCATGGGTCCGGCCCGCGTGGAGCAATATGGCGACGGGTTCCTCGCGGTGCTGCGAACCTGAGAGTTGCCGGTGCCGTGGGAGCGACTAGGCTCGCGACGCGGGTGAATCGATGATGAGGATCGGGTGGTTGGGGGGCGTGACGCTCCTCGTCGCGGCTTGCTCGGGTGGGGCCGCGACGTCGGGCTCCGGCGCCGACGGTGGCGCCAGGGACGGCGCCGGTACGAGCGACGGTCCGGGCCTGATGGACGTGGAGTCCGCCGACGGTGCGACGGGCTCGGACGCGTCGGCCGGCGATGGCAGCGCGAACGGGGACTCGGGCAAGCTGGGGGACGCCGGCGCCGCCGACACCGCCGTCCCCACCGACGGCAGCTGGACCATCGCCGTGCCGAGCGACATCCCGCAGGTCCAGAACAACGGCGCGCCGGACAACAAGACGCCCGTGTTCCAGTCGATCAGCTTCTCGGGCTACGACCAGGTGACCGACATCGACGACTTCGTCGCCACGGTGGGCACGACGGCCTACTGGCAGAGCGCGGTCGCGGAGTACGGGGTCGGCGTGCCGACCGTGCAGCCGCCCGTTCACCTGACGGCGACCGCCCCGACGTCGATCGACGACACGACCATCCAGACATGGTTGGCGACGGAGGTGAGCGCCGGCGTGGGCCTCATGGCCCCGAGCGCGAACGCCGTCTACGTCATCTCGTACCCGGCGACGACCACCGTGACGCTCGACAACGAGCCCAGCTGCACCGGCTTCGGCGCGTACCACAACAGCGCGGCGGTCGGCGGGGTCCAGGTGGCTTACGCGGTCCTCCCCGAGTGCACCTACGCGCCCAGCACGACGCTGCAGTCGTCGACCGACTCGCTCAGCCACGAGCTCGCCGAGGCGACCACCGACCCGGTGCCGATCCCGTTCACGAGCGCGTCGTGGCAGGGCACCGACCCTAGCCACACGTTCTGGGAGGTCATCACGGGCGGCGACGGCGAGCTCGGGGACATGTGCTCGTTCTTCTACAACTCGTTCTTCACGCCCCCCAGCTACACCTACGACGTGCAGCGCATCTGGTCGAACAAGGCCGCGCTGGCGGGTCACGATCCGTGTCAGCCCGAGCTGCCGGGCGAGGTGTACTTCACGGCCGTCCCGCTGATGACCGACATGGTGCCCATCCTCTGGGACGGCCAGTCCGGCTTCAAGACGGAGGGCGTGCAGATCGCCGTCGGAGCGAGCAAGACCATCCCGGTACAGCTCTACAGCGAGGCGTCCACGCCAGCCTGGACGGTCTCCGCCGTGGAGTATTCGCCGATCGCCAACGCCCCCAAGCACCTGGCCTTCGCGTGGGACAGCACGAAGGGATCGAACGGCGACACGCTCCACCTGACCATCACGGTGAGCGGCACCGACGCGACCTACGACGGCAACGCGTTCATCCTCTATTCGACCTCGGGGAACGAGAACAACATGTGGCTCGGGTTCGTGGGGCGCTGACCTCGCGGCACCGCGAGAGCGCTCCCCTCTCCCCGCGGGCTGGAGTAGCCTGCCGCTCGAACCGAAGGAGCGGACC
This sequence comes from Polyangiaceae bacterium, assembly GCA_050012715.1. GTDB lineage: Bacteria > Myxococcota_A > Polyangia > Polyangiales > Polyangiaceae > Palsa-1150. The sequence continues at coordinate 1,786 of JBEKGQ010000463.1, read as the reverse complement.
ATGGGCGAGGTGCAGATCGAGACGCTGAAGGCCGGAAGCGGCGCGGAGGCGAAGTCCGGCAACAACGTGACCGTCCACTACGTGGGCACCCTCACCGACGGGAAGAAGTTCGACAGCTCGCGCGATCGCGGGCGCGGCTTCTCGTTCAAGCTCGGCGCGGGGATGGTCATCAAGGGCTGGGATCAGGGCGTCGCCGGGATGAAGATCGGGGAGGTCCGCAAGCTCACGATCCCGCCGGAGCTCGCCTATGGCGCGGGCGGCCACCCGCCGGTCATCCCGCCGAGCTCCACGCTGGTGTTCGAGGTCGAGCTGCTCTCGGTCAGCTGACTCACAGCGGCTGGGCGTCCGCCCCGTAGCGGAACGTGAGCGTGCGATCCCCTCCGACGGCGCGGGCCCGCTGCGTGAGCCTCCAGGCCGACCCGCCGTCGAAGGCGATGTCTTCGCGCGCGACGGGACCGGGCGTCCCCACGCGGACGCCCTCTCGTGCCCACGCCGACGTCAGATCGTCGCGCAGGCGCTGCACGCGCGCGCCGCTGTTCGAGGCACAGGCCACGATCCAGCCGAGCTCGGTCGCGTAGGCCACGGTGAGGGCGTCACACGCCTCGGGGTGGAAGACCTCGACCTCGGCGTACGGGTTGGAGTCGTCGGCCCACATGCGCGCGGCGACGAGGTGCATCGACTCGACGTAGGCAAAGACCGCGACGCCTCGCTCGGGCGCAGGCGCGATCGTCGGGTGCAGCGCCGGCGGGGAGATGCCGGCGGTCGGGTGGTCCTTGGCGAAAAGGAGCTGGTCGCGGTCGACGGCGAGGACGACGGGGTTGCTCTCGTCGGGGAGCGCGAGGAGAACGCCGACGCGGCCGACGGCCAGCGGGACGCGCTGCAGTGTGAACGGGCCGTGGGCGTCCTTGCCGAAATGCTCACGGAGCTTGCCGAGGTAGGGCCGGAGCAGGGCATCCCGTTCCAGCGCGGGAAGCGTCGTGCGCTCGGCTTCCCCCGCCGGGGCAAAGTCGGCCGGCGCCGGCTCTTGCGCGCGCGCAGACCCGGACGCGGCCGCCTGCGCAGACGCGGGCGCTTGCGCGGACGCGGGCGCTTGCGCAAACGCGGATGCTTGCGCGGACGGGGACGAAGCCCCGGCCTCCCCCTCCCCGGTCGAGCGCGAGCACGCCGCGAGCAGGACCAGCGGGAGGGCGACCCTGCCCCTCATCCTCGCCCGAATCGCAGGACCAGCCCGAGCCATCCGCGCCCGAGGTAGAGCGCGTTGAGCGCGATCCAGAGCCAGAGGTACGCATCGAGGCGTCCCGCGAGCGCCCAGATCCAGATGTGGCTCGGGTAGTGATTCAGAAATCGCAGGAACGTGGCCACCAGCGCGCCGGGGCTCATCTTCTGCTCCACCGTCTCGTAGTGCGCCTCGACGGTCGGCTCCTTGCCGCTGACCGCCGGGCTTCGCACGAAGTTCGTCAGCGAGATCGCCGACGCGATCACCGTCACCCCGCCCACGGCGGCGAGCAGGAAGCGCGGGTCGCCGGAGTCCCAGAGGTGCCCGTCGAACCCGTAGCCTCCCATGCGCCACGACCGGACGGCGAGGGCCCCCACGAGCAGCACCGCCTTCAGCTCGTCGGTGAAGAAGTCGAACGCGTGACCGGCCTTCGAAGCGAGCTTCTTGAAGCGCGCCAGCATGCCGTCGGCGCAGTCGAAGCAATAGCTGAGCTCGAGCACCGCGACGGCGACGAGCCCGCCCGACCACGTCGGAAGGGCTACGAAGAGGGTGACGGCGACGAGGAAGACG
>JBEKGQ010000462.1:0-7616 GCA_050012715.1 Polyangiaceae bacterium | reverse complement strand
GCCACGACGTCGCCCTCGACCGCCAGCCCCTTCACGTCGGCCGCGTCGAGCCCCGTCGTCGCGAAGCCCTGCGCGGTGCCCTCCAGGTCGATGCGCACGAGCTCCGCGTCGCGTCCCTCCTCGCGGCCCGCCGCGAGGGCTCCCCTCCCCGCGCACGCCACCGCCGTCGCCGACGCGAGCGCCACGAGCGCGCCGACGTGGGACCACGGCTCGGCCGCCCACGGCAACCCCACCGGCTCATCCGCGGCAAAGCCGGCGTCGACCAGGGCGGCGTCGTCGAGGTCCCCCTCCTCGTCCGCGTCGAGCTCGGGCAGATCCGCCTCGCGCAGCTCCTCGTCCGCGCCGACCGGACCCTCGTCGCCGCCGTCGAGGCCCCCCCGTTCGGGAGCGCTGCCGAAGCCGAAGTCCTCGTCGCCGACGCCCGGCTCCTCGGCGCCCTCCGTGGCCGGCGCCTGGTCGCTCATCTCGACGACCCCCACGTCGCCGAGGTCGAGGTCCGGCGCGTCGGCGGGCTCGTCGAGCCAGCCTCCCTCGGCGTCGTCCACCTCCAGATCGTCCGCATCGACCGGATCGTCCTCCCCGGTCGCGTCGTCGAGGCTCGCGTCGCCGTCCTCGCCGACCAGCTCCCCCGGCTCGACGCCCGTCTCGCCCCCCTCGGGCCTGTCTCCGGAGTCCCCGTCGAGCGGCGGCAGCTCGTCGAGGTCGTCCTCCGCGCGCGGCACGGTCGTGGGCATGACTCGATGGTAGGTACCGGGCAGGCACGCCCTGTCAAACATCTCCCACATCCGCACACCGAAATGCACGGGAGACGCGCGGGGGGCTCCCCAACGTGGGGCCTTGGTGATCCACTCCGCCACGCGAGGGTAGAAACTATGGCAACTCGGGATGGTACGCGGCAGGAGCTGAGGGATCTGGCCAAGCTCGCGGCGACGATGCCGAAGGAGCGGCCGACGCCGCCTCCCCCGTCGGTCCGCCCCGAGCGCCCCGAGCTCGAGCTTCACCGCCCGCCGACGCCGTCGGCCGCATCGGGGCTCACCGTTCCGCCGGCCGTGGCGTCGATCCCGCCCGCGTCGCTGACACTGCCACCGTTCGACGCGAAGAAGCCTCGCGGTCGAAGCGCGGTGCTCGCCGTCTCGGTCGTGCTCGGGCTCGCCCTGGCGGTGGGGGGCGGGGTGACGCTCGGGCGCACGCTCGCGCGCCGCGGAGTCCCGGCCGTGGCTGCCGCTCCCCCGGCCGCCGTGCCGGTCCCCGCCGCTGCGCCGGCGCCCTCCCCCGCGCCCTCGCCCTCCCCCGCGCCGGCGCCCGCCCCCTCGCCCGCCGCCGTCGCTGCCACCGTGCCCGCGTCCGCCACCACGACGGCCATGGCCGCGACGACACCGGTGACGCCGAAGCCGGTCGCCGCCGCGAACGCCTGGCGCCGCGTCGCGCCGAAGCCGAGCGCCAGATCCTCGCTGGCGGCGAGCATCCCGGCGGCGGCCAACGTGAAGGATCCGCTCGAGGAGGCCATTCGCAAAGCCGTCGCCGCGACCCCACCGCCCGCGCCGGCTCCGTGATTCGACACGGCCGGGCCTCCGCGCAAGCCCACGCGCCGGCGCCGCCCGTGGCAGAAAAGGCAGCGTGTGTCGGATCGGCGACGGCTTGCGGGGAGGCTGACTCACGCTTCGTTGGTCTGACGTTGATTCTCGCCGCGGAGTTCGGGCCTCGCCTCTGGTCCGCCAGCGCCGCGCCCACGCCGCCGCCCGCCGCCGCCGTCGCCAACGCGCGATGACTCGCGCCCTCGGGTGAGACCGGAGCACCTCAGCGGTAGCGGCGCAGCCGGCGCATGGCTCAGCCGAACCAGCCCGGGAACCGGCGGTTGCATCCTCCCGCCCGGCGCGTAGCCTCCGGCTTCCCCGCGATGCGCTTGCTGCTCCTTTCCCGGAACGCGACGCTCTATTCCACCAGCCGCCTCGTGCTGGCGGCGCGGTCGCGCGGGCACGAGGTCTCGGTCGCCGACCCGCTCGACCTCCGCATCGTCATCTCGCGGGGGCGCCCGTCGCTCTACCTCGGCGACAGCGCGGTCCCGCACGCAGACCTCGTCCTGCCGCGCATCGGCGCCTCCATCACGAACTACGGGCTCGCCGTCGTGCGCCAGTTCGACCTCATGGGCGTGCCGGTGCTCAACACCGCGCTCGCCATCGCCCGCTCGCGCGACAAGCTGCGGGCGATGCAGCTCCTGACGAAGAAGAACATCGACGTCCCGGTGACGGTCTGCGCGCGCACGCCGGACTCGATCGAGCAGGCGCTCTCGCACGTGGGGGGCGCCCCGTGCATCGTGAAGCTGCAGCAAGGCGCGCAAGGGATAGGGACGATGATCGCCGAGACGCCGCAGGCGGTGACGTCGCTGCTCGAGACGCTCTGGGCGATGGGGCAGGACATCATCCTCCAGGAGTACATCGCGGAGGCGAAGGGCCGGGATCTGCGCGTCCTCGTGGTGGGCGGGCGTGTCGTGGCGGCGATGCGCCGTCAGGCGAAGGCGGGCGAGTTCCGCTCGAACCTCCACCGGGGCGGGCTCGGGGTGCGCGCGCGGCTGGATCCGCGCTGCCGCCGCGCCGCCATCGCGGCGACGCGCGTCATGGGCCTCGAGGTCGCCGGCGTCGACATGCTCGAGACGCGCGAGGGGCCGAAGATCCTCGAGATCAACAGCTCCCCCGGGCTCGAGGGGATCGAGCGCGCGAGCGGCACCGACGTGGCGAGCGCCATCGTCGCGCACGCGGAGCGCTGGCTCGCGCGCCGCAAGCACCACAAGAAGAGCACCCTCGACGAGGAGCGCCGCCGGTCGCGCATCCGTGACCGCGACGGGGCGCCGCCGTCGTCGCGGCCCGGGGCCCGGCTCAATGGCGGGGGCTGACGGCGGTGGCGGGGCCTCTCGTCGTCGAGCGGCGCGGCGACCGCGGCGAGGTCGCGGTGTGGACGGTGTCGCGCCCCGAGGCGAAGAACGCCCTCGACGCGGCGACCTTCGACGCGCTGGCGAACGCCCTCGACGCGGCGACGGGCGACGCGACGCTCCGGGCCGTCGTGCTCACCGGGGCCGGGGACACGTTCGTCTCGGGCGGCGACCTGCGCGAGCTGCGCTCGACGACGACGCGCGCGGACGCCGAGCGCCTCGGGGACCTCGGCGCCGCGCTGTGCGACGCGATCGGGCGGCTCGCGGTGCCGGTCATCGCCGCGCTCCCGGGCGCGGCCATCGGCGGCGGGGCCGAGCTCGCGACGGCGTGTGACCTCCGCGTCGCGGACGCGCGCGCGACGGTGTGCTTCAAGCACGCGCGCATGGGCGTGACGACGGCGTGGGGCATCCTGCCGAAGCTCGTCGCCATCGTCGGTCACGGCGCGGCGACGCGCCTGCTCCTGACGGCGGCGGAGCTCACGGCGCGCGACGCGCTCGACATGGGCCTCGTCGACGCTGTGACCGAGGACGGCGGCTGCGTCGACCTCGCGGTGGCCTGGGCGCTCGAGGTGGCGAAGGCAGCGCCCCTCGCGACCGCGTCGCTGAAAGCGCTCCTCCGGGAGACCCTCGATCCGGTCGCCGGCCTCCGCGCGAGCGAGCGCGAGCGCTTCGTCGCCACCTGGACGAGCGACGACCACCGGGACGCGGTGGAAGCCTTCTTCGCCCGACGTCCTCCGCGGTGGACCGGTCGCTGAGCCAGGTGCCCGTAGTAGAACCTACGGGTACACCGCCTCGTTCGCGACTCGGCTAGTAGGACGCGCGGCCCCCATCGGTGGGCGGGTTCGCGCGCACCGCGTCGAGGGCCTCGACGAAGGCGTGGAGCTCCTCGTCGGTCGTGTAGAAGTGCGGGCTGACGCGCAGGCCGCAGCGCGGGCGGTAGTCGTGGAAGAAGCGGCGGCGAACGAGCTCGCGCGAGACGACGTCCGCCCCGGCGAAGTCGAAGCACATGGTGCCCCCACGCGCGTCGTCCGCGACCGGCGTGTTCACGTGAAAGCCTCGCGCCTCCACGAGGTCGCGCAGGAGGCGCGTCTGCCGCAGCGACTTCGCGCGGATCGCCTCGACGCCGAGCCCCGCGACGATCTCCCACCCCGCGCGCGCGGTGTAGATCGCCGGCACCGGCATCGTGCCGCCGATCATCCGCCACGCGTCCTTCGCGTAGCGCATCGGCCCCATGTCGAAGGCGAACGGCTCGGCGTGGCCGAACCACCCCGTCATCATGGGCTCGAGCTTCTCCAGGAGATCCGGCCGGACGTAGAGGTACGCCGCGCCCGGGCCGCCGCAGGCCCACTTCACCGAGCCCCCGCAGGCCATGTCGCAGCCCCACTCGGCGAGCCGGAGCGGCACCGTCCCGGCGGACTGGTAGACGTCGAGCAGCACCATCGCCCCCATCGCGTGGGCCCGCTCGATGACCCGCTTCGCGTCGTACATCGCGCTCGACCGGAAGAGCACGTGGCTGATGGGGACGATGAGGGTGCGCTCGTCGATGGCCTCGAGCAGCTTCTCGGTAGGCGGGTGCACGCCGTCCTCGCTCTTCACGACGACGACCTCCGCCCCGCGGCGAGCCTGCTGCTGCCAGACGTAGTGCACGGTCGAGAAGTTGAGGTCGTCGTAGACGACGCGGTTGCGCGGCCCGCGGAAGTCGAAGCACGACGCGACGATGGCCTGCACGATCGAGACGTTCGGCAGCATGCACACGCTGCCGTGCTCGACGCCGAGGACGGTGGCGACGAGGTTGCCGAGGCCGCGCACCGCCGGGAGCCAGTGCTCGCCCCACGAGGCGATCGAGTCGTCCTCCCACTCGTCGACGAAGCGCGCGGCGTGGGCGCGCGCCGCGGCCGGCATGGCGCCGAGCGAGTGGCTGATGAGGTGAACGCCCTTGGCGAGGGTCGGGAACTCGGAGCGGGTGGCGCGGAGGGCGGCTTCGGCGGACATCGGGGCCGCATGCTACAACGCGGGCCTCGCGCATGGCATCGCCCGGCTCGCCCGCAACGCCCATCTCGGCCTACTACGGCCCGTTCGGCGGGCGCTTCGTCGCCGAGACGCTCGTCCCGGCGCTCGAGGAGCTGACCCGCGCGTTCACCGAGATCGTCCTCGGCGCCGCCTTCCAGCAGGAGTGGCGCGGCCTGCTCGCCAGCTACGTGGGACGGCCGACGCCACTCGGCGAGGCCCGCCGGCTCGCGCGCGCCATCGACCCGGAGGGCCGCGCGCTCGGGCGGCTCTGGTTGAAGCGCGAGGACCTCTGCCACACCGGGGCGCACAAGATCAACAACGCCCTCGGCCAGGTGCTGCTCGCGCGGCAGATGGGCAAGACGCGCATCATCGCCGAGACCGGCGCCGGCCAGCACGGCGTCGCCACCGCCACCGCGTGCGCGCTCTTCGGCCTGCCGTGCGAGGTCTTCATGGGCGCGGAGGACGTGAAGCGCCAGGCGCCCAACGTTGGTCGCATGAAGCTCCTCGGGGCGCGCGTCATCCCGGTCGAGAGCGGCTCGCGCACCCTGAAGGACGCGATGAACGAGGCGCTCCGCGACTGGGTGACGAACGTGCGCACGACGCACTACTGCATCGGCAGCGCGGCCGGGCCGCACCCGTACCCGGAGCTCGTCGCCACCTTGCAGAGCGTCATCGGCGAGGAGGCGCGCGCGCAGTCGCTCGCCCGGCAGGGCGCGCTGCCCGACGCGGCCATCGCCTGCGTCGGCGGTGGCTCGAACGCCATCGGGCTCTTCCGAGTCTTCGTGAAGGACGCGGGCGTGGCGCTGGTCGGGGTCGAGGCGGCCGGCGAGGGCGTGGCCACCGGCAAGCACGCGGCGACGCTCGGCGCGGGGCGCGTGGGCGTGCTCCACGGGTCGAAGAGCTATGTCCTCTGCGACGACGGCGGGCAGATCACCGAGGCGCACTCGATCAGCGCCGGCCTCGACTACCCCGGCGTCGGCCCCGAGCACGCGTGGCTGAAGGACAGCGGGCGGGCGACGTACGTCTCGGCGACGGACGACGAGGCGCTCGCGGCGGTGAAGCAGGTGGCGGCGACCGAGGGCATCATCCCGGCGCTGGAGACGGCGCACGCCTTCGCCCGCGTCGGGGACGTGGCGCGGCGCCTCTCCGCCGAGCGCGGGCGACCGGTGAGCGTCGTCCTCGGGCTCTCGGGCCGCGGCGACAAGGATCTCTCGACGCTGCTCGCGAGGCTCACGTGACCGGGGCGCGGCGCCTGGAGGCGGCCTTCGCGCGCGGCAAGGTGCTCGTCGCGTACCTGTGCGTCGGCGATCCGAGCGTCGAGGAGAGCGTGGAGCTCGCGCGCGCGTGCGTGAAGGCGGGCGCGCAGGTGCTGGAGCTCGGGGTGCCGTTCAGCGATCCGACCGCGGACGGCCCGGCCATCGCGCGGGCGAGCCAGCGGGCGATCGCGGCCGGAGGCGGCCTCGCCGCGACGCTGCGCGCGGCGAAGGCGGTGCGGGCCGCGGAGCCCGACGTCGGCATCGTGCTCTTCGGGTACTACAACCCGCTCTTCGTCCGCGGCGAGGCGCGCGCGGTGAGCGAGGCGGCGGAGGCCGGCGTCGACGCGCTGCTCGTCGTCGACCTGCCGATCGAAGAAGGGGCGACGCTGCGCGAGGCAGCGAGCGCCCACGGCCTCGGTGTCGTGCCGCTCCTGGCGCCGACGAGCAGCGCCGAGCGCGTCGCCGCGGTGCGCGAGTCCGCCGCGCGCGGGGGGACGCCCTTCGTCTACTACGTGTCGGTGACCGGCGTGACCGGCGCCGGCGCGGTCGACGCGGGCGCCGCGGGCGATCGCGCCGCGAGCCTGCGGGCCGAGCTGGGCCTCCCGGTCGTCGTGGGCTTCGGCATCGACTCCCGCGAGAAGGCCCGCGCGGCGGCGGCGCACTCGGACGGGGCCGTCGTCGGCACCGCGCTCGTGCGCCTCGTCGAGGACGGCAAGACGGCGGCCGAACGTCGCGCCGCGCTGGAGAAGCTCGTGCGGGAGCTTCGCGCCGGAGTCGACGAAGCGTAGGCGCGCGCTATCCTCGGGCGGTTCCACCCGATGCTCCTCCTCTGCATTTCCGACGTTCACGGCAACCTCGACGCCCTGCGCGCCGTCCTCGCGACGGCCGAGCGACGCGCCTTCCACAAGCTCCTCGTCGCGGGGGACCTCGTGTTCCCCGGCCCGGAGCCGCTGGAGACGTGGCGCCGCCTCAACGCCGCGGGCGCCGTGATGGTCCAGGGGCTCACCGACCGCGCCGTGGCCACCATCGACCCTGCCGGCCTCACCCCGCGGAGCGACCACGAGCGCGAGCGGCTCGACCGCATGAAGGCGACGCGCGACGCCCTGGGCGACCTCATCCTCCAGCGCATCCGGCGCCTGCCGACCCACCAGCGCATCCCGCTCGAGGACGGCGGCGAGCTGCTCCTCGTCCACGGGTCGCCGGCCGACCCGGGCGAGCCCCTCACGCACGACATGACCGACGCCGAGATCAACGCGCTCATCGCCGACGACACGGCGGACATCATCGTCTGCGGGGCGAGCCACCTGCCCTTCGACCGGCTCGTCGGCGGCGTCCGCGTCGTCAACGTCGGCAGCGTCGGCGAGGCGGCTGGCTCGTTGGCCTCCGGCCCGCGCGTCGCGCACGCCACGTGGATCGAGTCGACC
>JBEKGQ010000461.1:0-5966 GCA_050012715.1 Polyangiaceae bacterium | reverse complement strand
TGGCGCACGTGCGCGAGAAGGCGCGCTGCGGCGTCGACCGGCGAGAGGCGAGCCGCGTCGTCCTCGCTGCCCCACGGCAGGATCGCCGCGGTCCGGTCGACCCCCGAGTGCACGAGCCAGCTCTTGCTCGACGCGACGAGGCGCCCCGCGACCTCGGTGCCGCGGCGGCGGGCGTACTCGCCGAGCGCCCAGGGCGCGTCGCCGAACGGATCCTCCACCGCCTCGCCGTCGGTGGGCGTGTAGAGCGTCGACGGGAAGAGCGAGCGTGGCGCCACCTCGCTGCGCGTTACGAGCTGCGGCACCTCCAGCACGCGAACCACGGGCGACGCGGCTCCTTCGAGGGAGGCCCACGCGACGACGGTGTTCGTCGTCCCGAGGTCGATGCCGACGGCGGCGCGCGCGACCATCGCCGGCGCTCACTCCCCGCCGCGCACGCTCAGCTCGACGCGCCACCGCTCGTCGGCCTTCAGCGGGTGGAGCGGCTCCGCTTCGAGGAGGAGCGTTCCCACCTCGGTCGCGTGCGACCGGAGGTGCACCGGCACGACATCCCCCTCGCGCCGCCCCTCGGCGGGGAGCGTCACCTCGATCGGCGGGAGCTCCTCGAGCCCGTCCGCCTTCCAGTCCTCGAGCACCGTCCCGGCCCGATCCTCTCGCCTCACGCTCGACCCGAAGAAGCGGAAGCGCACGGGCTCGCCCACGACGACGCCGAGCTCCTGCGGAAGCGACGCCTCCGTCCCCTCCTCCATGCCGAACGGCGCCACGCACATCGCGCTCACCGGCGGCTCGATGCCCGGCACGGCCGGCACGGCGCTCTCGATGCCGACGTAGTAGGCCCGCGCCGTCCCGCCCCGGATGCGGAGGCCCTTGCCTCGCCGGACGAGCGCGTAGGCGCACGCCCCGCGCGCGACGGCGAGATCGAGATCGGCCCCGCCGAGGACTCTCACCGGCGGCGCGCCGTCGCGCTGCAGCCAGCCGTCGAGGGACTCGACGAGGCGCGCCCGGAGCGCGTCGGCCTTCATGACGCCGCCGTTGAAGAGGACCGCCGTCGGATGCAGGAGCTTCGGTGCCCGCTGCGTCCCGGCGCCCGATGGCGCGATCGCGCCCGCCTGGCGCGCGAGGAACGTGGCGAGGTGGCGCGTGACCGCGGGGTCCGATGCGTAGGGCAACCCCAGCTGCGTGAGCCCGCTGCGCGCCCGCGCGGTGGGACGCGCGTCGGCCGTGACGAGCGGAAAGAACCCGTCGACCAGCGTGCGCGTCACCTCGTCGCGCGTCAGCTCGGTGCGGAGCGTCGCCCCCAGCAGCGCCGCGCCGCGCGCGGCGAGGACGATGGGCGCCGCCCCGAGCTTCGCGTCGGAGAGGAGCCGCTCCTTCGCCGCGCGGCAGGCGTGGACGAGGCTCGCCTGCTGCCACCGGTCGACGGTCTTCCCGTCGCCCTCCAGCTTCTGGCGGACCAGGTGCGCGAGGGCGAGGTCCATGTTGTCGCCGCCGAGGAGGATGTGGTCCCCGACCGCGACCCGGACGAGCTCGAGCGACCCGTCCCGGTCCACCGCGTGGATGGCCGAGAAGTCCGTCGTTCCACCGCCGACGTCGACGACGAGGACGACGTCCCCGGGGTGCACCTCCTTCCGCCACGCGTCGCCGCGCGCGAGCACCCACGCATAGAGCGCGGCCTGCGGCTCCTCGAGCAGTGTGAGCTTCTCGATGCCGGCGGCGAAGGCGGCCTCCACCGTGAGCTCGCGCGCCGACGCATCGAAGGATGCCGGCACCGTGACGACGACCTCCTGGTTCGCGAGCGCCGCTTCGCCGCCGCCGTGGCGCGCGTCGAACGCCTCCGAGAGATGCTCCAGGTAGCGCCACGACGTCTCGACCGGGGAGATCTTCTCCACGTCGTCGGGCGCCCCGAGCGGCAGGATGCCGGCGCGGCGGTCGACCGTCGGATGCGAGAGCCAGCTCTTCGCGCTCGCGATGACCCGCGCCGGGGCATCCACGCCTCGCGCGCGCGCGTGCTCGCCCACCGCGAAGCGCCGCTCGGCGTCGCAGGGCAACGCCTGCGCCCCCTCGCTCTCGTGCGCGAAGTAGAGGAACGACGGCAAGAGCGGCCGCGCCTCGACCTGGCCCGGCGCGACGAGCTGCGGGACGTCGAGGATCTCGGGCGACCCCTCGCCCTCGAGCTGGGCGACCGCCAGCGCGCAGTGGGTCGTCCCGAGATCGATGCCGACCGCGAAGCGCGTCATCCCAGCTCGACCTCCGCCGGCGCGAGGATGTGCGCGTCGTGGCCGCCGACGAGGCTCGGCAGCGTGAGCTTCTTCACGCGCCAGCCGCGATGGCGCATCACGCCCGCGTAGGGAGGCTCGCCCTTCACGTCGCCGACGAGCTTCACGGTGTCCGCGTCGAAGCCGGCGGGGAGGGACACCTTCGCGCCTTCTTCCTCGGCGCGCACCGGCTCGATGTCGGCGTGGGTGCGGACGGCCTTGCGGCAGCCCTCGTGGACGACGCGCGCCGCGACGCCCACGTCGGCGTCGGGGAAGGACGCGATGTCCTGCTGGAGAAAGTCGACGAGGCGACCCTCGCGCTGGAGGAGGGAGAGGAGCTGGAGGGCCGGGGTCGGGTCGGGAGAGAGCGCGGACGCAGACGCAGACGCGGGCGCGGGCGCGGGTGCGAGCGGGAGCGCGGTCGCGTCGCGGACGGACCAGGCGCGGGCGGCGAAGCGGGCGTCGAAGAGGACGCGGAACGAGCAGAGCCACGCGAACCAGAGACGCGTCAGGAACGAGGGCGTGGTGAGGTCCGGGTCGGTCACGGGCCGAGGGTAGCGGATCGGCGTCAGATCCCCAGGTCCATCCCCTGGTCCCTCAACCGGGCGCGGGCCGCGGTGGCGCGGGTGCACGGGGCGAGGGCGAGGAAGGCGAAGACGAGCGCGGCGGCAGACGCCATCGGCGCGAGGAGCGCGTAGAGCGAGAAGAGGAGGTGCCCGATGGCGACGACCAGCCACGCGCCGCTCACCAGCGACAGGAGCAAGCACCCGACGATGGAGGCGAGCGCCGCCCAGGCGCGGGCGCGGAACACCATGATGCCGAGGAGCAGGTGCGGCACCGCGGTGCCGATGAGGAGGTACGGCGCGAGCGCGACGTACCCGCGCATCGTGAACATCAGCGTCTGCAGCCCGGTGAGGCCGACCACGCCACCCGCGAGCGCGATGGCCGCGCCCGCCACCCGCACGAGCGGCGTGGGAACGGCCGCGGCGACGTCGTCCTCCATGACGGTCGAGACCGTCCCCGGTGCGGCGTACGGATTGATGGGCATGACGTGGGCGAGTCGGGAGGGAGAGCCGCCGCCCTGTGCTATCAGCACGGGCGGCACCACTTCGAGAGCCCATCGTATGCCCATCTTCATCGCGATTCTGCTCGGCATCGTCGAAGGGCTCACCGAGTTCCTGCCGGTGTCGTCCACCGGCCACCTCGTGCTCGTGGGGCACTGGCTCGGTCTCGGCGACGACGATCCGGCCACCTCGTCGTTCGAGATCGTCGTCCAGCTCGGGGCCATCCTCGCCGTCGTGGCGCACTACCGCGTCCTCCTCGGTGAACGCGTCCGCGGCCTCTTCACGGGCGACGCGCTCTCGCGCCGCCTGCTCGTCGCCCTCGTCCTCGCCTTCGCCCCGGCCGCGGTCATCGGTCTTCTCGCCCGCAAGGCCATCAAGGCCCACCTCTTCGGGATCCTCCCCGTCGCGGCGGCGCTCGTCGTCGGGGGGGTTGCCATGATCGTCGTCGAGCGCGTGCGCGCCCGCCGCAAGCGGACGAGCCTCGACGGGCTCGAGAACGTGACGCCCGGACGCGCGCTCGCGATCGGCTTCGCGCAGTGCCTCTCGATGTGGCCGGGGACGTCGCGGTCGATGTGCACCATCGTCGCCGGGCAGCTTTCGGGCCTCTCGACCGCCACCGCCGCGGAGTTCTCGTTCCTGCTGGCCCTGCCGACGCTCGGAGCCGCCACGGTCTACGAGGGGTTCAAGGCGCGGCACGTGCTCGTCTCGAACGTCGGGGTCGTCAGCCTCGGGGTCGGCCTCGTCGTCTCCTTCGTCGTCGCCTGGGCGGTCATCGCGACGTTCCTCCGGTACCTGAAGTCGCGCGGGCTCGAGCCGTTCGGCTGGTATCGAATCGTGCTCGGGCTCCTCGTTCTCTGGATCCTCGAGCGATGACGAGACGCCGGCTGGTGCTCGCGTGCCTCCTCCCGATGGGGGTGCTCGTTCCAGCCTGCGCCAGCACCGGCACGAGCCGACGCGGCGCCGCGGCTCCGATCGCGACCGCTGCGCCGAAGCCGGCGACGGTGAGCGTCGACGCCGCCCTCGGGCACACGCCCGACGAGGGGTACGTCCTCCTGCGGCTCTCGGTCGCTCGCCCGCATCCGCTCGCCGGGCTGCTCGTGCCATTCATCCTCGCGTGGCCCGGCTGGGAGGCGACGCTCACGTCGCTAACGAGCGCGCCGCTCACCGATCTGGACTGGATCGCCGTCGTGGGGCCGAAGGACCCGGCCCGTGAGCGCATGCTGGTGCGCACGGCGGCGCCCGACGACGCGATGGACGCTCGCCTCCACGCCCGGGCCGACGGCTCGCTGCGGGTCGTCGATCGCGTGCAGTCGCACCTCTTCGCCGCGCTTCCACCGGACGGCGCCGAGGCCCTCGTGGCGTCCTTGCGCGTCGCGCACCTGAGCGAGCCGAACGACCCGGAGGACCCCGACGAGGTCCTCCACGTCGACTTCCCGCACCCGCACGGCGCGATGCTCTTCGTTCCCGAGAACGTGCGGCGCGCCGTCGTGCGCGGCGACTCGCGTCCGGGCGGCTCGGCGGAGGGCTTCGTGGACCTCACCTTCGACGACGACGCGACCGCGAAGCGCATGGCCGGCGAGCTGGAGGTCCGCGCAGAGTCGATGAACAGCGTGATGGTGCGCGTTCTGACGCGGGATCTGCTCGGCGGGCTCGTCATCACCGCGGAGGGCCCCATCGTGAAGCTTCGTCTCCCCGCGACGCGCGAGCAGCTCGAGAGCCTCGCCACGCTTGCCTCGGCGCTTCTGCCGGCCTCGGCGAAACACTAGCAGGGTGCTGAAAAAGCCTCGCGGGGGGATCGACAACCGCGGGATGGAACCTACCTTGCCGTGCACGATGCGAGGCGAGGACAAGAAGCAGTCGTCGATGCTGATGCTGATGTCTCCCGAGACGCGGGTGCCCCAGGACCACCCGCTGCGGGCCATCAAGAAGCTGGCCGACGAGGCGCTGGCGAAGCTGTCGCCGGTGTTCGATGCCATGTACGCGACCGGCGGCCGGCCCTCGATCCCGCCCGAGCGGCTGCTGAAGTCGATGCTGCTGATGGCGCTCTACTCGGTGCGCAGCGAGCGGCAGTTCTGCGAGCAGCTCGACTACAACCTGCTGTTCCGGTGGTTCCTCGGCATGGACATGGTCGAGGAGAGCTTTGTGCCCACGGTCTTCAGCCACAATCGCGACCGACTGATCGTGCACGACGTGGCGGGGGAGTTTCTGCGTGCGATCGTGGAGCAGGCACGCAAGGCCAAGCTGATGAGCGCCGACCACTTCACCGTCGACGGGACGCTCATCGAGTCGTGGGCGTCGCTCAAGAGCTTCAAGAAGAAGGGCGACGACGACAAGACGCCGCCGGACGATCCGGGCAACCCGACGGTCGACTTCCACGGCGAGAAGCGCAGCAACGAGACACACGAGTCCACGACCGATCCCGATGCGCGGCTGGCACGAAAGGGCCGCGGCAAGGAGGCCAAGCTGTCGTACTCGGCACACGCGCTCATCGAGAACCGCAACGGCCTGCTGGTGGACCTGCAGATGGACACCGCCGACGGCTACGCCGAACGCCGTGCGGCGCTCGAGATGCTCGACAACAACGTGCCCGGCGTGCGGCGCATCACCGTCGCTGGGGACAAGGGCTACGACACCAGCGACTTCGTCGAGG
>JBEKGQ010000460.1:0-5971 GCA_050012715.1 Polyangiaceae bacterium | reverse complement strand
AAGCAGCGGTCGCCGTGCAGCTCGACGAAGCCGGTCACGATGCGGTCGATGTAGTCCAGCGTGTACGGGCGGTTCGGGTGGCGCGAGAGCTGGACCTTCTGCCACGGGGAAAGCTCGGCGAAGAGCTCGCGGGCGAGCTTCGTGGCCTTGTCCTCGAGGCGGCGCAGCTCGGGCTCGAGGGCCCGGTCGGCCCGGGCGAGCTCGCGGAGCTCGCGCACTCGCGTCACGAGCTCGACGACGGGCTTCTCGAAGGGAAGGACGTACGCAGCCGCCATGCAGGAACGGGGCGAGACGGTAGCACGAGTCGGCAACCTTCCCCGGTCGAGCTTGCGGCGGCCCGCGCGCTTGTCACGCTCATAGGGTAGTGCTCTGGCGTCTTGCAGCACTCGCGCTCGTCCTCGGTACGGCCGGGGCAGGCGCGAGCCAGTCGGTTCGCGATCCCGAGGAGTGCCCCGGGGTGTGTGCTCACCCGGTCGACTACGCGGTGGACCCGGGCTTCGACGACGGCGAGCGCGCCCTCATCGAGCAGGCGATGCGCACGTGGCAGCGCGGCACCGGCGGACGCGTGTGCTTCGAGCCGGGGGGGCACGACCTCGTCATCGAGCGGCTCGACCGCCCCGAGCAGCTCGCGCCGCACGACTCCGACTGGGCCAAGCACGTCGCGCTCACCGAGGGGGACCACATCTGGCTCGTGGAGCCGAGCGTCTCGGACCCCGGGGTGTTCCGCGCCCTCGTCGTGCACGAGCTGGGGCACTACCTCGGCATGGGGCACGTCGAGGACACGCCGCTCACGTACATGCACAGCACGATCACCGACACGCCGGCGGAGCTCCTCGAGCGGGCCCACCTGCCCGAGCGCGACGCGCTCGACTTCTGCGCCGTGCACCGGTGCACCTGCGCGATGTGACGAGCCTCACGGGTCGCGGGCGAGGAACACCGTGCCGTCGCACTGGGTCGCGACGATGGCGCCTCCGGCGCCGAGGACGGCGGGGCGCAGGCACGACTGGGGATTCGCGGGCGCGAGCGTCCAGAGGATGGCGCCGCTCGCGAGGGAGAGGCCCATCACCGAGCCCGCGGTGAGGACGACGGTGCCGGCCGCGTCGACGAAGAGGCCATAGTGGGTCGTGAGGTCGGCGGGATCGTACGGAAGCGTGACCGAGAGCGGCGTCGTCCAGAGCACCTCGCCTGCGGCGTCGACCGCGATGATCTGCAGCTCGGACTTCGTGAGGCCCGGCGAGGTCGCCTCGTCGGCCAGGAGCACGATCATCGTCCCGTCGCCTGCGACCGCGAGCTGGTACGCGTCGAGGTTGAACGTGGGCGCCGGCAGCGAGAGGTCGAGGAGCTGGTTGCCGGAGGGCTCGGACACGACGAGGCTCGGTGGCCCGTTGTCCTGGATGCCGACGCCCACGCTGAGGCCCACGATGTTCCCCTGCGCGTTCACGGCGGTGAGGTCGGCGCCCGAGCCGTCCCCGAGCTGGTTGCCTGCCGCGTCGTAGGTCTCGTCGGCGCTCACGACGTCGTCGACGGGACCGACGACCAGGGCCGAGCCGAACTCCGCGAAGCTGTTCTGCCAGAGCACGGCGCCGCCGGGCGCCACGCGGGCGAGCCCCGGCGAGCCGAGGAAGAAGTCCCCGGTCGAGGAGATGGCCATCAGCGAGAACGACGAGAGCGACGGAATGGGCGTCCCGGACGCGGGGCCGTCGGCGGTCAGCGCGAGCAGGCTCGAGCCGCACTCCGGCGGACAGTCGGCGCCCGCAGGGCTGGTCTCGACGAGCCACAGGCGGCCGTCCGCGGCGAGCGAGAGCTGCGAGATCGCGGCATCGAAGGGCGTCACGGACGACGAGCTTCCATCGGCGTCGATCGTGACGAGCTGACTCTGCGTGCCGGCGGGCGCCATCGGGCTCGCATCGATGGCGACGTAGATACGGCCGCTGGCGTCGACGACGGTCTCGGCCGGGAGATAGTTCTCGGGCGTCGGGACGGGGAAGGGGGCCACGTTCCACGCGACCGCGGGCGCGGTCGGCCCGCTCACCGCGGCCTGGTTCGCGCGCGTCGTGCAGAAGCCCCGGGTCGGCGTCGGTGCGCCCGCTTGCAGCGCGGCGTTGCAGGGGACGACGAGGGGTCCGGTGCTGCCGCCGCCGCTGCTCCCGCTCGAGCCGCTCGCTCCCCCTTGGCCGCCCTGACCCGGTAGCAGCAGCCCCGTCCGCGACCCGCACGACACGGCGAGCGCCGCGCCCGCGACGATGGCCCCGAGCACAGGCAGGACCGCGAGAGACGCCCGTCGCCCCATCGGGGGCTCGTTCTAGCCCGTCTTCGCGACCGCGCTTGGCTTTTCGCGGACGACGTTGAAGCGGCGCATGGGCTTCTCTTTGCCCTTCAACGAGCGCGCGTCGATCTCCTCGCACTCGAACCGGTTGCCGATCCGCGCGATCGTCGACTCGCTCACGACGATCTGCCCCGCGGCGGCCGTCGCGCAGAGGCGCGCGCTCGTGTTCGCGGTGTCGCCGATGATCGTGTACGAGAGCGCCTTCGAGCTGCCCACGTAGCCGACGACGCCGGGCCCGGTGTGGATGCCGATGCCCACCGCGAGCGGCGGCTTGTTGTCGGCCATCCGCTGCCGGTTGAACTTGCCGAGCACTTCCATCTGGTCGAGCGCGCACTGGCAGCAGCGGATGGCGTCGTCCGGGTGCGCGAGCGGAGCGCCCCAGAAGGCCATGATCCCGTCGCCCATGAACTTGTCGAGCGTGCCCTCGTACTTGAACAGCGTGTCGACCATCGGCTCGAAGTACTCGTTGAGCATCTCGACGATGGTCTCGGCCTTCGTGCCCTCGCTCATCGCGGTGAAGCCGCGGATGTCGCTGTTGAAGACGGTCAGCTCCTGGATGAGCTGTCCGCCCTTCTTCACCTCGAGCTTGCCGCTGATCATCTGCTCGGCGACGTTCGGCGCGACGAGGCGCGTGAAGCGATCGCGCACGATGATCTCCTGCTCGATCTTCTTCGCGAGCATCGTGTTCTCGATGAACATGGCGGCCTGGCTCGCCACCGACGCGATCACCTCGAGGTCCTTCGGCTGGAACTGGGCGAGGGACTCGGAGTCGAGCCACAGGACGCCGAGGACCTCCTTCTCGTTGTCGTGGAGGAGCGGCACCACCATGGCGCTCGAGATCCGGTTGAGGATCATCGATTTGCCCTTGGAGGCGGCGAAGTCCATCGACGCGTCGTGGGTGAGCACGCCCGCGCGCTCCTTGATGACGTGGCTGAGGATGGTGGAGCTCACCTGGATGGCGGCGTCGCTCCCGTCCCGCCGGCGCGCGGCGCGCGGATGGAGCGTCCCGTCATCCTCTCGAAGAAGGATGACGCCGCGGTCGGCCTTGGTGAACTTGAAGAGCGCGAGCAGGATCTTGTCGAGGAGCTTGTCGAGGTCGCGCTCGAGGCCGATGTCGCGCGTCAGCTCCCATGTGATCCGCAGGCGCTCGTAGTCGACGCGCAGCTGCGCCGTGTCGTGCCCCACCGCGTCGAACGGGAGGAAGCCCTTGGTCTGCGCCGCGATCTGCGTGCCGATGGAACGCGCGGCGTCGAGCACGTCGACGCGCGTCCCGCTGATGCTCGGCGGCCGCTGGAGCGGCTGGGGGGGGCCGACCTGGGGCGGCCCGACGAGGGGTGGCGGCGGCGGAGGCGCGCCGTTGCCGGGGTAGGAGTAGGCGGGCGGGCGCGCGGGCGGCGGCGCGGCCGGCTGCTGCGGGATCGACGAGGGCATCTGGGACGGCCACACCGGCGTGCCGATGCCGTGCTGCACCGCGCCCGGCCCGACGGGGGGCGGCGGGGGCGCGACGCCGGAGCCGTCGTCGTAGCGGGCGCGCGTCGAGCCGAGGGCGATCTCGTCGCCGTGCTTGAGCGAGGTCTCGCCGCGCACGCGGTCGCCGTTGACGTAGGTGCCGTTGAGGCTCCCGAGGTCGCGCAGGATGAAGTGCCCGTCGCGCTGCTCGAGGATGCAGTGCTCCTTCGAGACGATCTTGTCGAGGAGCTGGATGGTGTTGTTGGGATGCCGGCCCAGGCTGTTGATCGGCCGGAGCTCGATCGCCTGCTGTCCTTCCGCGGTCGCGAGGATCAGCCTAGCCATGGGCGAGGAAGATGTTAGCAAGCGTACGGCTGTTCCGACAGGTAGACTTCTTTCCGGGACCCATCACCACCGCATGCCGAGAACGCACAAGCCGAGCACCCGCCGCTCCCACACCAAACCGGAGCGCCTCTCCAAGCTCGACGCGGCGCCGCGAGCGCCCGAACGGAAGCTCCACGGGGGCCGTCGCGCGCCCCTTCCGTCGCCAGTGAAGGGGGGCCGCGGGGCCGCGAAATCGAACGACTCGGCGACCGCCCTCGTGAACGCGCGCGAGCCGTTCCGCGTTCTCCCGGGCGACGCGGTGATGCGGACGCCGCCGGCGAGCCTGCCGGAGACGCCGCGCGAGAGCCACGGCCTCTTCGAGCTCGTGCCGACGGTGGCGAGGCGGGCGCTCGAGCTCGGGCTCTCGGCGCGCGAGCCGAGCTTCCACGTCTTCGTGGCGGCGGCCCCCGAGGTGATGATCGAGGACGACGTCGTCCGCTACGCGACGCGCTTCGCCGGCTCCCGGCCTACCCCGCACGACATCGTCTACGTCCACGACTTCGACCAGCCCGAAGCCCCCCGCCCGCTCCTCTTGCCGCCGGGGCAGGGGCCGGCGCTCGTGGCGACGATGGACGCGCTCATCGGACGACTCCAGGAAGAGATCCCCGCCGTCGTCGAGGGCGAGGAGTTCAAGCGTGCCCAGGCCCACCTCGCGCGCGAGCTGGAGAACAAGAATCGCGCCTTCATCCACCAGCTCGAGTCGCTGGCGAAGACGCTCGGGTTCGGCGTGCGCGCGGTCCACGGCGGGGTGCAGACGTTCCCGATCCTCCACGGCAAGCCGGTGAGCCCCGAGCAGTTCGACGTGCTCGATGACTCGACGAAGCGCGCGCTCACCGACAGCGAGGAGAAGCTCACGCGCGAGGTCGAGAAGGCGGCGCAGCTCGTGCGGGCGCAGAGCGCCCGGTTCGAGGCGGCGCGGGAGGCGGCGTTTTCGAAGGCGGCGAGCCAGGTCATCGACGAGGCGACGAAGGAGGTGGCGCGCGAGCTCGCCCACCTCGGCGCGGACGTGCAGCAGTGGCTCGCGCGCGTGCAGCAGGCGCTGGCCGAGGACTGGGACGACCTCGTCGACATCGACGAGGAGAACGAGCAGGAGGCCCGCTCCCGGGAGGAGAAGGAGGACCCGGAGCAGGCGACGCGCCTCAACCGCTTCAAGGTGAACCTCCTCGTCTCGCACGAGCCGGGCTCGCCGGCGCCGGTCGTCTACGACACGAACCCCACGTACCCGAGCCTCTTCGGCTACCTGGAGCGGCGTGCCCGCTTCGGGGCCCTCTTGACGGACTTCACCCGGATCCGCGCGGGGTCGCTCCACCGGGCCAGCGGGGGCGTCCTCGTCGTGCGCGCGGCGGATCTCCTGACCGACCCGATCATCTGGGAGCGCATCAAGCGTGTGCTCCGCGAGCAGCGCATCGGGGCCGAGGATCCGCTCGGCCCGCTGGGGCTCTACGCGACGTCGCTCCGGCCCGTCCCGGTGCCCATCCGCGTGCGCGTCGTGCTCGTCGGGCCGCCGGATCTCTACGCCACGCTCCTCGACGCCGATCCCGATTTCGCGTCGCTCTTTCGCGTCAAGGTCGAGGTCGACCCGATCATCCCGCGCTCTCCGAAGAGCCTCGCCGCGCTCGACGCGTACCTCATGGCGATGGCCGCGGAGCGCGAGTGGGGACGCTTCGACCGCGGCGGGCGCGCGCAGCTGCTCGACCTCGCCACGCGCCTCTCGGGCGACCGCGAGAAGCTCGCGCTCATCCTGTCGCCGCTCGAGGAGACGATGGCCTTCGCGAGCGCCCTCGCCGCGGCCAAGGCGACGCACGAGGACGT
>JBEKGQ010000459.1:0-5994 GCA_050012715.1 Polyangiaceae bacterium | reverse complement strand
CTTGCGCGTGACCTCTTCGGCCTGCACTTCCGGCGCCTCGTCGAAGAACTGTCCTGCCTTCTCGACGTCCGCTCGGCGAATTTTCGCAATCTGTCCCATATGCGACTCCCAGGTTAACACTACTGCGGGGAAGCACGGCGCTCTCGTGCTGAATCGTGGTCGTGACCGCGTCCGCACCAAGGACATCTCGGCAGCCATCGGATGATGGCGCGGGCGAGCGCGATGCGCACGGTGATGAAGGAGTCGGCGAAGTGACGCTCAGGCCGCAGAGCTGAGCGGGTCGTCCCAACGCGCCCCTCTGGTCGTGAGGGAAAAATGGCGAAGCTGCTCGGCGATCACGAAGGCGTAACAACAGAGCGCGAGGGTGACGTGGTGGTTCCACCCGCGCCAGCTGCGGCCTTCGAAGTGGTCGAGCCCCAGCTCACCCTTCATGTCCTCGTAGAAGCGTTCGGTGCGCCAGCGCTGCTTGAGGATGCGCACCATCTGCTTGGTGCTGAGCTGTCCAGGGATCGCCACCAGCGAGAAGTCGGTGGGCTTGGACTCGCCCTCGGGCCACTCGACGACGAGGTCCTGCTCGACGCCGCCGACGCGCACGCGGCGACGAGCGAAGCGCGAGCGCAGTGCTCGGGCGCTGCCTTCGCGCCATGTCACCGTGCGGAAGGCCGTCTTCGGAAGCGACGCGGCGAGTTTGGCAACCTGCACCTTGTCGCGCTCACGACCGTTTGCGCCAAGCGGCGTGACCGTCGTCGTCGAGTGGATGCCGACCGCGTACGGCAAGTCGAGCCACAACAGGCCCGCGCGGAACTCGCCGACGTCGCCGTAGGCGCTGTCGGCCAGCGCGACACCGAGGGGGACGCCGTGCTTCTTGGCACGTT
The DNA here is from genome assembly GCA_050012715.1 of Polyangiaceae bacterium. Classification (GTDB taxonomy): domain Bacteria; phylum Myxococcota_A; class Polyangia; order Polyangiales; family Polyangiaceae; genus Palsa-1150. Next base: position 5,119 of record JBEKGQ010000459.1, on the reverse strand, counting down.
CCAGCATCAGCAGCGCCATCTGCCACTTGGGGCGATAGCCGATGTCGTCCGGGATTTTCGCCACACGGCAACGCGGCCGGTCGTCGGTCCAAGCCTGCGGCAGGTACAGCTCCATATCCACCGGCACGTGCGTCGAGCGACTCGCCACCGTCAGGCTCACGGCCACCTGGCAGTTGGCCGTCTTGCCCGCCGAGCCCGTGTACTGCCGCTGCACGCCGGGCGAGCGCTTGCCCTGCTTGAGGAAGCCCGTGTCGTCGATGATCGAAACCTCGACCTTCTCGCCGCGCGCCTTCACGGCGTCGAGCGCGTAGCCGACCGCCTCCTTCCGCACCGGCATGTCCTCCCACTCCGAGCGGGTGATCAGGTTGATCATCCGGTCGTGTGCGTGCTGCATGGCCCTGTCGTCGTCGGGGCACTCGCACATCCGCGCCGCCATCGGCTCCATGCTCTTGCGCTCGCCCTCGGTCAGCAGGCCGAACGCGTAGGTGGCGAACGACGCGCGGCTTCGATGATCACGAAGGCTGCCCGTCACGCGACCGATGAACCCATCCAACCGCGCCATCTCGGGCGCACCTGCTTCGTAGGTCATGCCCTCCGCTTCGCCGATTCACGCGAACTGGACCAACTTCCCCGCAGTAGTGTTATTCGCGGCGCCCGCCATCCCAACGCCAGTACTGCTGTAATTCTCGTAGCCGTAGCAAAAAACGCCCGAGAGACTACACGTGCCGCCGCCTTGCGCATGGGCGTCGTGGGAGGCGCCGACGACAATGGCAACGGCAATCACCGTTGTCTGCCAGTGAGAGAAGATGTAACGACGCCTTTGGTCCCCCGTCGATTGGTATCGATGAGCTCATCATGGTCGATGCAGCACACAACATCTACTGCGCGCATACAAGCGACGACGTTTGCCATGTGTCATCAGTGCAAGCAAATAACTGCGGATGCGAAGTTTCATCGCTGCAACCGAAACACAAGTTGGTCCCCGCGTCGGACACGCAGGGGCCGCCAGACTCGATATTTTGAGCACACTGTTTGACGACATCGACACCGCAAACGTTGTTGCTGCAGAGGACGCAGCCCGACGGCAAGGCGCACGCATCGTTGGCTGCACTACCATCGTAGCTTGTTCCCCCACAATCGAGAGCTAGCAGCAGACACGCTGTGGTCGGCCATCCAAAGACGGACGATCGCCGCACGTTCATGGCGCGCACGGATACGAAACGAGCTTCCAAATGCCGTCCTCGGGCATTACGGGCAGACACTCCCACTCGACGCCGGTACCGTTGCTGGCGCAGGTGAAACAGTTGTTTCCGTTAATCGCCGTGCCGGTACAGTTTGCACTCGCGTCTAGATCTGGCGGACACGGTGGTAGGATTACCTGCCTGCCGCAGTGCCAGTAACCGTCGCTGCATAGAACACAAACGTCGTCGGCACGGGCGCAGGCACTTGAGTCAGGCGGCGGCGGCGTCGCGTCGGGAGATGCTTCGGTAGTTGCGGCGTCTGAAGCGCCGCTTTCCGGAGCGGAGGAGGTCTCGGGCGGGCCCCCGTCGTTGGGGGCGGCGATCTGCCCAGTCTCGCCCCCGCAGCCTGGCGCAGCGAATCCGATCACCAGAACGGCCACCGCCCCCCAGCTCCGCATGGCCTGATGGTGAGGTCGGGCCGTCGTGTTAGCAACTGATGATCGCGACGCCTGACATTGGGACGGCCATGAGACCGGCGAATCCTTGAGTGGGCAGCATCGAGCGACTGCTCCTTTGGGACTAGTCGTTTCGAGCAATCATCTTCTGCCGGCCGCACTTTTTCTGCCGGCCGCACTTCTTCGAGGGCTTGCGTCTCGCACTCGGCGTTACACTCCCTCGCAGCAACTGGGACGACTGGCGGGCTCTAGCAGGGTGCCGTATCCGTTCGACGAGTCGCGTCCCCCGCGCGCGCCCGGCCCGTAGCAGCGCTGAGCTTCAGCCGCGTGCGTCGAGGGTGAGTTTCCGGAACGGGTTGGCCTCGAGCAGCGCCTGCACGTCAGAGCGTGCGCGAGTGTCGTTCCAGGCGACCGGTGCGAGCTCGAGGAGACGATGGTCAGGCCAGCGTGGCAGCAGGCAGAAGATGTCGCGCAAGTACGCCCACGGCTCGACGTCGCAAAGTCGGCAGCTCGCTCCCGGGACTGCGCCTTCGCACCGGACGACAGACGCCACTTCCACCTCGACAGCGAGTGTGCGGCGACGCCGATCTCCGCCGCGTACTCCTTTGCCGTCAGCCCGCTGTCCCCCCAGCGCTCCACGCGCTTCGCCCACGTCTCTCTCGACGTCCGCTCCATCTCGGCCTCCGCAATGGAGACCTACGTGACCGCGACATCGGCGTCAGGAACGCGACTCGTCGAACGGGTACGACCATTCTGTGACGCCAACGACCATTCTATGACGCCACGGACGAGGACGTGTCGCTGACGCGCCTGGCGTCCCTTTCTGCGGGAGAACGACGCTCCGGGTTTCCCGTCGCCTCTAGGGCCCGCACACGCTCGGCTGCCCTCCGCCCCCGCATATCTGCGGCGCCGTGCAGGACCCGCACTGGATCACGTTCCCGCAGCCGTCCCCGTTGTCGCCGCAGTCGTACCCGAGCTCCGCGCACGTCTGGGGCGTGCACGTGCCCGCGTCGGGGTACCCGCACACCCCGTAGACGCCTCCTCCGCCGCATGTGTCCTTCCCCAGGCAGCTCCCGCAGGAGATCTGCCCGCCGCACCCGTCGCCGGCCGGCCCGCAGAAGATCTTCTGCTGGTCGCACGTCAGCGGCGTGCAGTTCTGCGGCGGGGACGGGACGCACGAGGCCAGATCGAACAGCATGAACTCGAGCGCCTTCTCCTGCGGCGTGATCGGGTCCGGGGAGCACTCGGCGGGGAAGGTCGTGTTGTCGGATAGCCCGGCGTCGCCGATGTTGGCGACGCCACTCACGTGAAAGTCGGTGAAGACGACGCGCCCGCACTGCTGCGCCGCGCCCACGGGGGTGAAGAAGCTCATCTGGAGCACCTGGTCGGGCGCGTAGATGAACTGCGCGGTCGGGGGAATGACGCTGAGCAGGTCGTCGCGCGTCAGCTGGAGATCGATCTGATCCGGCGCGGAGAGGGCGCCCACGCCCTGCAACCAGGTCGCGAAGCTCTGGCCCTCGACGAACGTCGTGTCAATCGTCCCGGTGAGCGTGCTCGGCCCGTTGCCCATCGGAGCCCAGTTGGCCGTCCCCGAGAACGGCGCGTCGTCGTAGAGCCATTCGTACCCGTAATGGGTGGTGAATACCCGGCCGCCAGCAGTCGTGTACGCGATGAGGTCTTGCTGGTCGGTGGGAAGCTCGACCTCGGGTTGGCCCATGCACGGAATGACGACCATGTCGTATTGGGCGAGGGCGTTTGGGTCGCTGTAAAGCGCCTCGCTGGGCGGAGTTCCCGGACCCAGGTCCGAGCCGTTGTCCTTGTAGAACTGCACGCGCCCGCTCCCGGTCGGCTGGGTGAACTCGGCCTGGTCGATGCCCATCTTGAGGAGGAGGCACTCCGTCTGGTCGGCCATGCCTGTGACGACCGCGATGAGCGGGATGTCGCCCTCGGTGCTGTTGCGCGGCATGCGCGTGAGCTCCGTGGGGAGCGCGGTCGTCGCGCATGCGGTGACGCTCGGGATGGTGACCTGACGGCGCCACCGCCCGAGCTGGATGACGAGCGGAACGTCCGTGCCCACGGGCACGTTGACGAGAGAGAACGTGCCGTCGGGCGCGGTCTGGGTCGCGACCAGCGGATTGCCGGTCACCTCGCTGCCGCACTGGTCGCACTGCACGCCCGGCGTGAACGCGGACACGGGGCCGTTGGGGACGTAGACGAGCGCGTTGTAGATGGGATCGGGCGTCCCGTACTGCGGCAGCGTCCCGGCGACGACGGTGCCGGTGACGGTCGTCGTGCCGGAGTCGCACGCCGCCTGCTGCAGGCACAGGTTCGTGCAGGGCAGCGGGTTACCGCAGTGGCCGTAGACGCCGGCGCCGCCGCACTCGTCGGGGTACTGGCAGATGCCGCACTGGAGGACGCCGCCGCAGCCGTCCGACGCCGGGCCGCAGTTGAAGCCGAGGGCCGCGCACGTGCGCGGAGCACAGAGGGGTCCCCCGTCGGGGCCGAGCCCCTGGCCTCCGCCGCACTGGCTGAAGCCACCGACACCGCAGCTCTCGGGCAAGGGGCACGTGCCGCACTCGATCACGTTGCCGCAGCCGTCGCCGTTGGAGCCGCAGTTGTAGTCGCCCGGGCGCTCGCTGCACGTGAGCGGCTTGCAATGCGGGACCAGCCCGTCGGGTAGCGGGCCATCCGGGAGCGGGCCGTCGCGGAGCGTGACGTCGCTGGCGGCGTCGGAGGGAGGCCCGGGCACGAGGAGCCCGGTGCGGCTCCCGCAGGCGTGGACCATCAGGGCCGTGACGACCGCCGCGGTCGAGAGGCCGAAGAGCCTGCGCGCGGTGCGCCTCGGGACCGGTGACTCGCGCGCGGGCATGCGCCAAGTGTAGCCAGCGGGCGGCCCGAGGGTGTCGTCCCTTTGCGGGCACCGTGCGGTAGCGCACTCGGGGGGCCGAAGAGCGAACGGACGGCCGGGGAGCATTTCGATGCGACGGCCGGCTGCCGAGACGGATAGGCTGGGCTTTACCCGTGACTCAGCTCATCGCGCTCGCCGTGCTCGCGGCACTCGTGGTGTTGTACGTCGCCTGGCCCGCCCTTCGCCGGCGCCCACCGGCACCGGAAGCGAAGGACCTGCCGGCCCCCTCCCCGCCCGCGAAGGCGCTGGCGGAGAAGCCCGCGCCCGAGAAATCGGCGCCCGCGGAGAAGCCGCCCGAGCCGGAGGTGGAAGAACCAGAGGAGGAGGAGGACCAGGACCACGAGAAGACGACCCTCGACAAGGGGGCCGTGGACCGAGCCGCCGCAGAAGCCAGGGCGATCGCGGCGGAGAAGGCCGCGGCGGAGGAGAGGGCCGCGGCCGCGGAGAAGGCGAAGGAGAAGGCGGCGGAGGAGGAGAAGGCGGCGGCCGACAAGGCGGCCGCGGAGAAGGCCGCGGCCGAAAAGGTCGCCGCGGAGGAGAAGGCCGCCGCCGACAAGGCTGCGGCCGACAAGCTC
>JBEKGQ010000458.1:0-5997 GCA_050012715.1 Polyangiaceae bacterium | reverse complement strand
GCTTGATGAAGTCCTGCTTCGGCTGCTCGGGAAACGCGAAGACCATGACCTCGCCGTAGCGGGGGGCGCGGTCGCGGTAGACCAGCTTGTCGACGAAGATGTGGTCCCCCACGAGCAGCGTCGGGATCATCGCCCCGCTGGGGATCTTGAACGCCTCGATCAAGCTCACGCGGGTGGCGAAGGAGAGGGCCATGACGTCGACGAGCCCCACGCACGCGAACGCGATGACCAGGCCCGTCCTCGTCGGCCGGAAGCGCTCCCTCTTGACCTGCAGGACGTCCACGACCGGCGCGATCCATCGCGCCGCGAGCGCGACCAGGTACACCGCGACCGCGGCCCGCTCGCCCATCGCGGCGCCGAGCGCGGGCAGAGCAACGGGGACGGCGACGAGGAGCACCACGAACACGACGAACCACGCCACCGCGCGGCGCGTGAGCCCGAGGTAGGCCTGGCCGACCCCGGGTGGCAGCGCGAACGCGAGGATGGCCGCGAGAGCGCGGCTGGGGACCCGTTCGGGCATGGCGAGGACCCGAGGATACCGCGCGCGCCACCCTCTGAGGGGCCCGGTCCGCCGCCCCGTGTGACACGCTGGTGCTCGCCTCCGGGGAAGCACGGCGCGCAACGACACGTAAGACGCCCCATCCATGGCTCTTCGTATCGTCGCTGGAGGCGCGCTCGCGATGGCGCTCGCGATGCTCGCGTGCAGCGCACCCGGTAGCCCCTCCGGCGCCGCGGCGACCGACGACGCCGGCACGGGTGCCGACGCGGTCTCGCCCACTGGATCCTCGGGAGGGTCCTCCAGCGACGACGGCGGAACCGCCGGACGCACCGCTCCGGAGAGCGGTTCCGACGCGGGAGGCTCCGCCGGCGATGCGGGAGGCTCCGCCGGCGATGCCGGAGGCCCCGCTGGCCGTGTGGATGCCAGCGGCGGAGTCGACGCGGCCGCCCCGGATCGAGGCAGCGACTCGTGCCATCACGTCGCGGTGACCTTCGGCTCGCAGACTTACCCGACCACAGTGTGCCGGGTCGCCGCCGACGGCACGCTCGCCTGCGCGCTCATCCCGGTCGATCCCTCCGGGGGGAACTCGAGCGCGCTGCTGCCGTCCGCGCCCTTGTCGGATGTTCGCTGCATCAGCGGCGGCGAGGACTTCTTCTGTGCGCTCACGAATTCGGGAAGCGTGACCTGCTGGGGCGATCGCTCCTCGTTCGACCCGGCGCACATCTCGCAGACCCCGGGAGACAACGAGACGCTCGCGATTCCTGGTCTCCCGTCGGACGTCGTCGACGTCGCCGCGGGCGAGACGCACGTCTGCGTGCTCACGTCGGACGCCACGGTCATGTGCTGGGGCTACGCGCTCGGCGAGGACAACAATGGCCAGTATCTGCCGGGCACCTGGCCACTCTCCGCGTCTCCGACGACCGTGGCGGGCATCGACCTCCCCGTCCTGAAGATCACGTCGGGTGACGGCTTCAGCTGCGCGCTGCTCAGCGACGGGGCCGTGCTGTGCTGGGGCTACGACGGAGGGGGCGAGCTGGGCGACGGGATGTCCTCCAACAGCGCCACGCCGGTCGAGGTCGCGGGATTGCCCTCCCCCGCCGTCGGCGTCTGGGCCGACCAGTCGACCTATCCGTGCGCGCTCCTGACCGATGGAAGCGTCTGGTGCTGGAACCTCGTCACCGGTGGCCATGCGGCCAAGGTCGAAGGCTTCTCCGCCAGCGTGACCGCGCTCACGGTCGGCGGTGAGTACGGCGTCCTCTGCGCGCTTCTCTCCACCGGCGGCGTGCAGTGCTGGAACGCCGACGCGCTCTCGGCGCCCACCAGCGTCCTGCCGGCGGGGTCCGGGGTGCTCGAGCTCACCAGCGGCGACTCCGACTACTGCGCCCTCCTGTCCAGCGGCGGGGTGACGTGCCTGTACGACGACGACACGTCGGGCGTCCCCCAGCCGCTGAGCTTCTCGGCCCCCGCCGCGATCGCCGGATTGTAGCGACCCGAATCCGAGTCCTACTCCTTCAGGAACACGACGATACCGTTCGCCACGTACGTCCCCGGCGCGCCGACGCGCAGGTCGAACGTTGGCACGCGCCCCTCGAGGAGCTGCAGCGACCAGACCTGGTCCCGGCGACGCTCGATCCACCCATCCGGGCCGCGCTCGCCCGGGAGGAGCAGCGTGGAGCCGAGCTCGAGCTCGTCGGCGCGCACCCGCCTCCCGTCGACCCAGATGGGATGGTTGGTGGTCACGCGCAACGTCCCGTTCACGAGGACGATGCCGTCCCGCGACGCCGCGGGATCGTGCTCCACGACACCGCTCACCTCGGCCGCCACGAACGCGTCGCTCGTCACGTCGTAGGCACGCACCCGCTCGCCCGCGCGCACGTCCTCGATCGGCTCGACCGTCCCGTCGGCCATGGTGATCATCGTGCCGGCCACGAAACACCCCCCCCCGACGTCGCAGCAGGGAAGCGGCGCGCAGGTCCCGCCGCAGCCGTTGGCCCCGCCGCAGCACGCGGTGCAGTGGGGAGTGCAGCCGCAGATGTTCGCGACCCCCGAGCCGTCGCACGTGTCGTAGCCGGTGCAGGTCCCGCAATCGAGGCTGCCCCCGCACCCGTCGGCGACGGCACCGCAGTTCTTGCCGAGGGCGGCGCACGTCGTGGGCGTGCAGCCGCACACGTTCGCGGTCCCGGCGCCGTCGCACGACTCCGGGGCGGTGCAGGTGCCGCAGTCGAGCATGTTCCCGCAGCCGTCGGGGACGGAGCCGCAGTTCTCGCCGAGCGCGGTGCACGTCGTGGGCGTGCACCCGCAGACGTTGGGCTTGCCCCCGCCGCCGCACGTCTGCGGCGCGGTGCAGTCGGGGCACGAGAGCACACCGCCGCAGCCGTTCGACGGCTGCCCGCAGAGGCCCGTGCACGTCAGCGGGACGCACGCGTTGGGGCCACACTGGTTCGGCCCGGCGCCGCCGCAGTTCGGGGCCCCCCCGTCGGCCGCACAGGCACCGCAGTCGTAGGTGCCGCCGCAGCCATCGGGCACCGTCCCGCACTCGGCGCCCTGGGCGGTGCACGACTGGGGCGTGCACGCGCACTTTCCGTTCTGACAGGTCTGGTTGGCGCCGGCGCACGCGCCGCAGTCGAGGGCGTTGCCGCAGCCGTCGTTCGTGGTGCCGCACTCGACGCCCAGGGCGGGACACGTCGTGGGCACGCACGCGCACTGGCCCCCCTTGCAGACCTTGCCGGTCGGGCAGCTTCCGCACGCGATCGCGCTGCCGCAGCCGTTGTCCTGCGGGCCGCAGGTGAAGCCGAGCGCCGCGCACGTCTTCGGCGTGCACACCGTGGCGTCGTCGCCGGGCGCCACGGACGAGTCGTCGCCTCCGGTCGCGTCGTCGCCCGCGCCCGCGTCGGCCGCGTGCACCGCGCCGAAGTCGACGCCGACGAGGTCGTTGCATGCGCCGATCAGCGCCACGGCGGGCACGGCGAACGCGAGCCACGTCACGAGGCGGGCGGCGGTCCTGGCGAGCGTCGTCATCCTAGAAGGCCCCGTGGAGGACGGCGCCTCCGCTTTGCGGTCCGATCGCCGGCGCCACCGCCACGGTGGACGCGATCCGGCTCCCGCCGAAGAACACGAAGTACGTCCCGGCGGCGACGAGCACGCCGCCCGCGACGAACGCGACGGTGCTCGTCGGCGCGAGCCACTGACCCTGGGATGCGGCGCTGAGCCCCTGCGGATCGCAGGCGAGGTTCGGGCAGTGGGTCTTGACCGTGCTCGCCCGGTCCAGCGCCAGGAGCCCGGTCACGGCGCCGGTCGCGAGGCCGGCGACGCCGACGCCTCCGAGCACGAAGCCGAGTGTGCGCAGCCCACCACCGGAGGTCGGCGTAGGGGCGGGCGCCACGTCGGGGGGGGGAGTCACGGGAGCTCCCGCCGGGGCCGCGACCGGAGCCGCGGCGACGTCCCCCGCCTCGAGCGTCTGCTCGACCTGATCGCCGTCGTGAAGTCGCAGCGTGTAGGGGCGGTCCACGCGTCCGGGCGCGACGACGACCAGCGTCACGTCGCCGGGGTCGACGAGCATCGGCGAGCCCAGCGAGGACGCGGGCACGATCGCGTCCCCCTTGTGCACGACCGCCTCGGGGGGCGCGGAGGGCGCCAGGCGCAACGTGAGGCGGACGATGCGCTTGTCGATCTGCGCTTCGCGCGCGAGCGCGATGCTCCGCCGCGAATCGCCGCGCGGAAACCCGGAGGCCGCGACGCCGAAGTGCTCGTGGGCGCTCACGAGCCGGCCCAGGTGATCCTCGCAGTCGGCGAGGTTGAGCAACGTGCCGGGCGCCGGTTCGAGTCGCTCGCTCTCGGCGAACCTCGCGCACGCGGTCGCCCAGTCCCCCGCCTGAACGGCCTTGCGGCCCTCGCGGAACGCCGCCTCGGCGTCGGCGGACCCGGCGTGCACGGCCGGGCTCGCGCAGAGCAGCGCGGGGAGCAGGACCCAGCCGAGCGAGGTGCGCGCTCGCATCAGAATCGCTGATCGAAGGGGTTGGCCGCCGGTCCGCGAGGGGCGAGCGGGGCGGGCTTGCTCGCTGGATGCGCCGACGCGGAAGCCGGGGACGCCGCCGACGACGAAGCACTGGGCTCGGAAGCGGCGGACGCCGTCGCGGTCGAGGTTGCCGGTGGAGTGGGCGCGACGGGCGGGGATGGAATGGCGGTGATGGGCGGCGGCGGGGGCGAGACCGCGAGGCCCGCCGGCGCGTGGTGAGGTCTCCGCGCGACGGCCAGCACCAGGGCCACCGTCACCAGCAGCGTCGCGAGCACGGCGACGCCGACGAACGCGGTGCGGGCGGTCCTCGAAGGCGTCGGCGCCAGCGGGAGCGACTGCGACGAGAACGGGCGTCCCGTCGTCAGCGCGCCGTCGGGGACCGCGACCGTCACGCCGTCGGTGGCGCCACGAACCGGCGCGATCGGCGACGCGGGAAGGCGCGCCCTCGAATCGACGAGGCTGGCGTTCCCGAGGAGCCCCGAGAGGGCTTGCCGCATCGCCATCGCGTCGGGCCAGCGCGCGTCGCGGTCGTAGGCCACCGCGCGGTCCACGATCGCCGCGACCTCGGGGGCGATGTCCGGCAGGATACTGGCCAGCGGAGCCAGCGGCTGCGTCATCGCGAGGAGCAGCTCTTCTTGCGTCGTCGTGGCCCCGTGTCGCGGTCGGTCCCCGGTCAGGAGCGCGTACATCGTCGCGCCCACGGCCCAGACGTCGGTGCGCGCGTCGACCAGATCCCAGCGGCCACGCGCTTGCTCGGGCGGCATGAAAGACGGCGTCCCGATCGCGAAGCCGGTGTGGGTCATCGGGCCATCGCCGACCGTTTCGACCAGACGCGCGATCCCGAAGTCGAGGACCTTGATCTGCCCGTCGACGGTCATGAAGAGGTTCGCGGGCTTGATGTCGCGGTGGACGATGCCCTTCGCATGCGCCGCGGCGAGGACGTCGAGGGTGCCATCCATGAGGCGCAGCACGGTGCTCCGCGCGAGCCGCTCGCCGCCCGTCTTCGCGTGGCGCTCGAGCGAGTGCCCCTCGAGCAGCTCCATGACGAGGAACACGGCGCCGTCGTCGGTCCGGTCGTCGTCCATGACCGCCACCGCGTTGGGATGGCCCACGCGGTTGGCGAGGTACCCTTCGCGCAGAAAGCGCTTCACGACGTCGGGGATGGCGGACATCTCGGGGTGCAGGACCTTGATCGCGACGCGCCGGCCGTTGCGGTGGACCGCCGAGTACACGCAGGCGGTCCCTCCGGCGCCGAGCAGCGCCTCGAGCTGCCACTTGTCCTTGACCATGGAGCCGACCCGGTTCCGGGCCCGCGCCATCGTCCCCTCGGTCACGCTCATCTCGCCTGGGGAAAGCGTACCACGCGGCCGGTGACGTCCCGCACGCGGGGCTGGTCGACGAGGTAGGCGCCTTGCGTACCCAGTAGTCGGCGAGACCGATGGGTGGCAAGGTCGCGCCGATGCCGACGAAGACGACCCCAGCC
>JBEKGQ010000457.1:0-6000 GCA_050012715.1 Polyangiaceae bacterium | reverse complement strand
GGCCTGCTCGGGGGAGATGTCGTCGTCGTCCTTGTTGCCGGGAGACTCGCGGCTCGTCGTCGCCGGCACGGCGAGCGCGCTGATCGTCTCGTTCACCGCGACCGCGGCGGGCTCGAGGCACCGCGAGCAGGGAGCCGTGACCTGGGCCTCGAGCGTGCCGCGCACGACGACGTCGGTGCCGCTCTTCGACAGGCGGAGCTCGAGCTGGCCGTCGTGCTCCGACACGCCGACGGACGTCCCCTCGAGCGCGCCGCGGAGCCACGCCGCCCGCACCGGAAAGCGGAAGGGCTTTCCGGCGGCGTCGAGGTCCCTCACCGGGATTTCGAACTCGTGATCGCTCATTCGGGGCCGCGCAACATGATGCAGCAGGGGCCTCGGCGCAAGAAGAGGGCGCAACTTCGGCGGAGGGCGGCCGATGGGGGGGCAAATGCAACCCCTCTTCGCTCGACGCCTCCCGGCGATGTCCCTCGTTCCCTCGCTCGCCCTTCCGACCCTCACCCTGCTGGTCGCGTGCACGCTTCCGGCAGAGATCCTCGTGCCCGATCCGAGCGTCAGCACACCGGACTCGTCGGCGTCCGCCGCTTCGTCCCCGCCGTCGTCCGCGGGCTCGTCGGCGGGCTCGTCCTCCGAAGGCGACGATGGCGGCACGGACGCGGAGGCACCCACGTGCGCCCCCGCCTCGGCCGCCGGCTGGGCCCCCGTGTGGGTGCCCCCGACCGGAGCCGCGCAGGGCGCCTGCGCGCCTCAGGACATCGCGAACGTCTACGCCGCCTGCTTCGGCGCCGGCGCCACGGACGACACGTGCAGCTCTTACGAGGCGAACAGCCCGACGTGCGCTTCGTGCGTCTTCTCCGCCTCCACGGACCCGAGCTGGGGCCCCATCGTCGGCTTCGCGGACACGATCGCCGTGAACCAGCCGGGGTGCCTCGACCTCGTCGACCCGGGCGAGGCGGCCTGCGCGCAGGCCGCCGAGTCGCAGACCGAGTGCGAGCACGCGCTCTGCGACGCGAGCTGTCCGGTGACCGATACGCCGTCGTTCGAGGCGTGGGAGCAGTGCGCGGCGGAGGCCGACCAGGGCGCGTGCGCGGGGTACGACGGGACCTGCCTCGACGCGGACCTCGCCGGCGACGGCGGCGGGGCGTCGTGCGGGGGAGCGGACTTCGCGACCGCGTTCGCGAACGTCGCCACGGTCTTCTGTGGAAGCAGCTGACCGCGTGTACACGAGGGATGCGAGGGAGACTTCGACTTTCCCCGGATCTGTGACCACGCTTGAGGCGCGGAGGTTGGGTCATGCGTTCTTACTTCGTCTCGTCGGTCGTGCTCCTGGGGGTCGTGGTCTTGACCGCGCGCTGCGGGGGGGCGACCGACACCCTGGGCAACGCCTCGCCGGACGCGTCGGTCGACGGCAACAAGGGAGGCTCGAGCAGCAGCGGCGGCAGCAGCACGTCCGGGAGCGGGGGCTCGTCGAGCACGAGCTCGGGCGGCTCGAGCACCGGGAGCTCGGGCAGCACCGGCAGTAGCGGGAGCGGCTCGGGGAGCAGCAGCGGCAGCAGCACCTCGAGTGGCAGCACGAGCGGGGGCAGCTCGGGCAGCACGAGCGGATCCAGCAGCGGCGGGCCCGCGTGCATGGTGGCGTGCACCGGGGGCCAGACGTGCTGCGACGACAAGTGCGTCGACCAGCACGACGACCCATTCAACTGCGGCGGGTGTGGCGTCCAGTGCAGCGGCGAGAAATCGACCTGTATCAACGGGATCTGCTCGGAGCCCCCCTGCGAAACCACCAAAGGAAACTCCTGCTCGAGCGCGACGACCTGCTGCGGCACCGATTGCTGCACCGCGGGTCAGCTCTGCTGCGTGATCGAAGGCGGCCCGGTTCAGCCACCCCACTGCATCACGCCGACCGCCACGCAGCCGACGTGCCCCACCGGGTGTCTCACCTGCCAGTAGCCTTTCCCGCGGTCCGGGGTTGACGCTCGTCCGTCCGCCTCTATTATTTCGCACGCGAAACATCTCCTCGCCGGAGCCTGCGTGCCGACCGCCATCCCCACCGAGATCAAGCCCGAGATCGACTCGATCCTCGAGGCGATCCTCTATCTCTACACGGAGAGCCGCCGGGTCACGAAGGAGCTCGCGCGCCAGGTCGACCTCACCGGACCGCAGCTCACGGTGCTCAAGATGCTCGAGGGGCTGGGGGATCTGTCGCTGTCCGAGCTGTCCGAGCGCATCCGCGCCCAGAACAGCACCGTGACCGGCATCATCGACCGGATGGAGCGCGAGGCGCTCGTCACCCGCACGCGGTCGACGGAGGACCGGCGCGTCGTGAAGATCCGCCTGACCGACAAGGGCTCGAAGATCGCGCGCGCCATCGCGGTCGAGCCGATGGAGATCTTTCGCGGGGCGCTCGACAGCCTCAGCGCGGGCGAGACGCGCGAGCTGCTCAAGATCCTCACGAAGATCGCCAAGCGCGTGCAGAGCATCGTGAAGCGTGAAGTCGGCCTGCCGAAGGTCGAATAGGCAACGAACAGGAGAGCGTGGGCCATGACCGAGAAGCGTGACAAGGACCTCTGCGTCATCACCGCCGCCCTGTCGGGCGTGCTGGCGAACCGCAGCCAGTGCCCGCACATCCCTTACACCCCGGTCGAGATCGCCGAGGAGGCCAAGCGCGCCTACGACGCCGGCGCGGCCGCGGTGCACATCCACGCGCGGAACGACGACGGGACGCCGACGTTCAGCCCCGCCACGTTCGCCCGCATCAAGGAGGAGACGCGCAAGCGGTGCCCGATCATCCTCAACTTCTCGACCGGGACGATCGTCGACGACGTGAGCGAGCAGTGCACCTACGTGCGCGAGAGCCGCCCGGAGATCGCGGCCCTCAACATGGGCACGATGAACTACTCGAAGTACTCCGAGAAGCGGAAGAGCTTCGTCTTCGACATGGTCTTCCCGAACACGTACGGCAAGATCATGAAGCTCATCTCGGCCATGAACGAGGCCGGGGTGAAGCCCGAGCTCGAGTGCTTCGACACCGGGCACACCCACGGTATCTGGCCCCTCATCGACATGGGGCTCCTGAAGCCGCCGCTCCAGTTCTCCTTCATCGTCAACGTGCTCGGCGGCATCCCGCCGACGGTGGAGAGCTTGCAGCTGCAGAAGCAGATCGCGCTCGAGCTCGCGCCGGGCAGCGAGTGGGAGGTCATCGGCATCAGCAAGTGCCAGTGGCGCATGCTGGCCACGGCGCTCGTGCTGGGCGGCAACGTGCGCGTCGGGCTCGAGGACAACTTCTACCTGCCGGACAACACGACGATGGCGAAGTCGAACGGCGAGCTCGTCGAGGTGGCGGCGCGGATGGTGCGCGACTGCGGACGCACGCCGGCCACCGTGGCGCAGGCGAGGGAGATCCTGGGTCTCGGGGCGAGCGCCTAGACGATGCGCGCGTACGGGAGGATCAAGGTCGCGCGCGACGCGGGGGTGGAGACGATCACCCTTTCGTACCCGGAGCGGCGCAACGCCATCGGGCCGCAGATGACGAACGAGCTCCTGTGGGCGCTCGAGGACGCGCGGTCCGCCGACGAGGCGCGCGTCATCGTGCTGACGGGAGAGGGCAAGGCGTTCTGCGCGGGCGGCGACTTCGCGCAGATGACGAGCGGGGCGGACGGACCCGCGCTCGCGCCCAAGGGAGACTATGCGGATCTCCTCCTGGCGCTCACGAACAGCGACAAGCCGGTGGTCGCGAAGGTGAACGGCCACGCGATGGGCGGCGGCCTGGGGCTCGTCGCGGCGTGCACGTTCGCGGTGGCGTCCACGGAGGCAAAGCTCGGAACGCCCGAGATCGACGTCGGGCTCTTCCCGATGATGATCATGGCGGTGCTCGCGAGGCACGTCCCGCGGCGGCGTCTCGTGGAGATGATGCTCCTCGGCGAGAAGCTCGACGCGGAGGAGGCGGCGCGCCTCGGCCTGGTCAACCGCGCAGCGTCTCCGGAGGCGCTCGACGCCGAGGTGAAGAAGCTCACCGACGCCCTTGCCGGCAAGAGCCCCTCGACGGTGCGCCTCGGGCTCCGTGCCTTCGCGGCGCAGGACGATCTGGACCTCGAGACGGCGCTCCCGATGCTGCGCGACCGCCTCGCCGAGTGCCTGGCGACGGACGACGCGCGCGAGGGGCTGACGGCGTTCCTGCAGAAGCGTGCACCTCAATGGACGGGGAAGTGAAGCGATGACGACCATGCGCGAGATGGTGGCGGAGCTCGAGGCGCGCCGCGCGAAGGCGCGAGAGATGGGCGGGGCCGAGCGGATCGCGCGGCAGCACGAGCGCGGGAAGATGACGGCGCGCGAGCGCCTCGCGGCCCTCTACGACGATGGCGTCTTCTTCGAGCTCGGCATGCACGCCACCCAGATGGGGCTCGCCGCCGGGCCCGACGGCGCGGACAAACCGCCCGCGGACGGCGTCATCACGACCTTCGGCAAGGTCGACGGGCGCATGGTCTGCTGCGCCGCCTACGACTTCACCATCAAGGGCGGGAGCATCGGCTACACCGGCGAGGAGAAGGTGACCCGGCTGCGGTCCATGGCGCTGAAGGGGCGCTGGCCGATCGTCTGGCTCATCGACTCGGCGGGCGCTCGCATCGACCCGGGGTCGAGCCACCCGGACATGATCTCGCTCTTCGCCGGGACGGGGCACCTCTTCCGCGAGCAGGTCGTGATGAGCGGGGTCGTCCCGCAGGTAGCGGCGATGGTGGGCCCGGGCGCGGCGGGGACGGCGTACATCCCCGGCCTCGCGGACTACGTGCCCATGGTCAAGGGCATCGGGTCGCTGGCGCTCGCCGGCCCCGCGCTGGTCAAGGCGGTGACGGGGCAGGAGATCGCCGAGCAGGACCTCGGCGGCTCGAAGATCCACAGCGAGGTGAGCGGGGTCGGCGACGGCGAGTTCGAGAACGACGCCGCGTGTCTCGCCGCCGTCAAGAAGTACCTCTCGTACCTGCCGTCGAACTGCGACGAGCCGCCGCCCGACGTGCCGTCGACCGATCCGATCGACCGGCGCGACGAGGCGCTGCTCGATCTCCTCCCCGAGACCAACCGCAAGCCGTACGACATGTACAAGCTGATCCGCGCGGTCGTCGATCACGGGGAGATCTTCGACATCAAGCCGCGCTTCGCCCGCAGCATCATCACGTGCTTCGCCCGCATCGGCGGAAAGAGCGTCGGCGTGCTGGCCAACCAGCCGATGCACCTCGGCGGCATCCTGGACAACGACTCGGCCGACAAGGCGGCGCACTTCATCCAGATCTGCGACGCGTTCAACGTCCCGCTCGTCTTCCTGCAGGACGTCCCGGGCTTCATGGTCGGCTCCAAGGTGGAGCACGCGGGCATCATCCGGCACGGGGCGAAGATGCTCCACGTGATGAGCGCCGCGACCGTACCCAAGCTGACGGTGGTCGTCCGGAAGGCGTACGGCGCCGGCTACTACGTCATGTGCGGCCGCGCCTACGAGCCGGACCTCCTCGTCAGCTGGCCGACGGGCGAGATCAGCGTGATGGGCGCCGAGGGCATGGTCGGCATCGCGGCGCGCAAGCTCTTCGGCGACGCCGAGCCCCCTCCCGAGGTGAAGAAGAACATCGTCGCGATGATCCAGAAGAACATCGACGTCTACAAATCGGCGGGCTGGGGCCTCATCGACGACGTCATCGACCCGCGCGACACGCGGCGCGTGCTCGCCTGGGGCCTGGAGCTGGCCCGCAACAAGCACGTCGAGCGCCCGGCCCGGAAGCGCGGCGTCATCCCGGTTTGAGAGGCTTCGCGTCCACTGCCGAGGTCGCGCCAGGTCGCGGGCGACGGTCAGTGCGAGGCCGCCGGAGGGACGGCGGAGGAGGGGGGGCTCGCAGTGGGGGCGGTGGCCGAGGGGGAAGGGCTCGCCGACGCCGCGGCCGCCGGGTCGACCGCCGGGCGCGGCAGCGGCTCGAGGCGGGGGTGCTGCAGGTGCGCGGTCGACGACCCTTGGCGCAGGCG
>JBEKGQ010000456.1:0-6420 GCA_050012715.1 Polyangiaceae bacterium | reverse complement strand
CACGTCGACCTCATGAAGCGGGTCGCTCTCAAGCTCCTCCACCGCGCCTACGCGAGCGACCCGACCCTCGTGCAGCGCTTCGTCCTCGAGGCGCGCGCCGCGTCGCGTCTGCAGCACCCGCACGTGGTCGGCGTGATGGACTTCGGTCTCGAGGCCGGCCGGCCCTACATGGTGCTCGATCTCCTCGAGGGCGACGACCTGGCGACGGTGCTCCTGAAGGGCGGGCCCCTCCCGGCGGCCCGCCTCGTCGACGCGATCCTCCCCATCGTCTCCGCGGTCGCGGCCGCGCACGCCGAGGGGATCCTCCACCGCGACCTCAAGCCGGAGAACATCTTTCTCACCCGCCGGCACGGCCGCGAGCATCCCATGCTGCTCGACTTCGGGATCTCGCGCGCCCTGCCCGGCACGCCTGGCTCGGGACCAGTACGCGGTCGGCGTGCTCATGTACCAGTGCGCGACGGGCACGTTGCCCTACGAGGCCCCGACGCTGCTCGCGCTCCTCGCGAAGATCGTCGGTGGGGGAGCGCCGCCGCCCTCCGCCGTCCGGCCCGACGTGCCGCCCGAGCTCGACGCGGCGATCGCGCGGGCGATGTCCCTCTCCCGCGACGACCGCTTTCCGACGATGCGCGACCTCGGGCGGGCGATCTGGCCCATGGCCTCCCCCGTCGCCCAGGCCATCTGGTCGGAGGAGTTCGGCGATCCCGAGGTCGTCGCGGCGCGCATGTCGCCGCCGCCGGACGCGGACCGCCGCGCTGCCGCGCGCACCACGGTCCCCGCCGTGCAGCCGGCCGAGCTGCGGCGCTTCGAGCCGTTCGAGGCGCTGACCGAGACCGCGCTCGCCGAGTTTCTGCGCGCGAGCCGGCCGCGCGTCTACGGCCCGGGAGCGACCATCGTGCAGCAGGGCGCGCGCGGGCACGGGTGCTTTCTCGTCCTCTCGGGCGAGAGCGACGTCGTGAAAGGCACGTCGACCGGGCGGTGGGTGCTCGGGCGCTTGCCGCCGGGCAGCATCTTCGGGCAGATCTCGCTCGTCGATCACGTGCCCCGGACGGCTTCGGTGGTGGCGGTCGGCGAGGTGTGGGTCGTCGAGATCGATCGCGGCGCCTTCGAACGGATGCTGCTCGACACGAACCCGGTGGCGCAGGCCCTCCGCGAGCAGATCGCGGTGTCCGGCATCCGGCAGCTCCGGCGGGCGACGAGCCGGTTCGCGCAGCTCGTCGACGGTCACATCGGCGCGAACCCGCGGCGCGACCTCCTGTACCTGCAGGCGGCGGCCCACGAGTGGTCCCTCCCCATCGGGCCGCCCGAGGACGAGCCCGCGACGCCGAAGCGTCCCGCCCGGTCTTCCAAGTGATCGGCCAAGCCGGCGCGCGGCCGGTCACGACCAGGGGGGGTACTGGATGTGCGGGTCGTGGAAGAGCGACCGCGCGGTCGAGCGATGGATGCCCGGGTCGGCGGGGTAGGGCGTCACGCTCTGCTCGAAGTGGAAGACGTTCTCGGGGTCGTACTTGTCCTTGATGAAGAGGAGCGACGGGAACGCGTCGCCCCAGTAGGCCCACCGGAAGTCCGGCATCTGCCGCCGCGGGTAGTTCTGGTACACGAACGTGTCGAAGGTGGGGGCCATCGACTTCATCATCGCGTCGAGGAAGGCCTGGGCCCCCTTCTCGTCGGGTGACTCGGGCCAGATCGGGTTCCAGAAGGCGTCGACGAAGAAGTCCATCGACACTTCGCGGTGGACGAACGCGTTCCACAGCTTGGGGCGAAGGTTGATCTGCCCGCCGTACGGCTCGATGCAGGCGATGTTGTAGGTGTTCGGCGTCTTGGCGAAGGCCTGGCACATCGTCTCCCAGCGGGGCACGCCGACGGGCTGCGCGATGTAGTGCGCCTCCTTGAGCTCGATGGTCCCGGCGTCACCCGGGCCCGGCAGCACGTTCAGGAGCGCCTCGTTCAGGACGGCGTACGTGTCGGTCTCCGCGAGGAGCCACCTCGGCGACCCGATCCCGACGACCGGCGCGAGCGCGCGGCGTCCTTCCTCCTCGGTCCCGTGGTAGGTCCCGATCATCGTGAGGACCTGCCCTTCCTTCAGCGTCGTCAGCACGCACAGGTAGCCGACCCGCACGTCGTTCTTCCCCGTCATGAACTGCGACTGGAGGGCGTCGAGCACTCTCGGCGCGTCCGCGAGCGGCCAGGCGATCGCGTAGCCGAAGAGCTTCCAGATCGGCTCGAGCGCGAACGTGAGCTCGAGCAAGACGCCGAAGTTGGCGCCCGTGCCGCCCCGGATGGCCCAGAAGAGGTCGTGGTTCACGCGGTCGTTGGCGACGACGACCCGGCCGTCCGCGAGCATCACCAGGGCTCCGATGATCGAGTCGCAGCCCATGCCCAGCTCGCGCGACGTGAAGCCGTACCCGCCGCCCTGCATGAAGCCGGCGACGCAGACGTCCGGGCACGTGCCGCCCGGGACGTGCAAGCGATAGACGTCGAGCTGCGCGTTGAGCACGCCGAACGAGGTCCCGGCTCCCACCCGCGCCGTGCGCCGCTCCGGATCGACGACCGCGTACGAGATGCGGCTCACGTCGATGACGAGCCCCGTGTTCGTCGAGAAGCCCGCCGAGCTGTGCCGGCCGGCGCGAGGCATGACCCACAGGCCGTGCTTCGCCGAGAACTGGAGGCACGCGCGGACGTCCTCGAACGCCGCGCACATCACGATCGCCTGCGGCGCCACCGGGTAGAGCGGGTTCTGGGCGCGCAGAGAGTCGTAGTCGGCGTCGCCCGGGAGGCACACCTCGCCGACGACGTGGGCCTGGAGCCACTTGAAATCCTCGGCGGTGGCCTGCGTGATGCCGATCGTGCCGAGGTCCGACGGCCACTTCGACGTGCGCGCCGCCTTCTCGAGCGCCCGCTTGTTGCTCTTGAGAGCCATGCGATTTCCTATGAGCTGGGGGGGACTGCGTAGGGGATGGACAGCGACCCTTCCATGAACGAACAGAGGGCGTCGGGGTCCCACGCGCCGATCCAGAAGCTGACCGTCCACGGGTGGGTGGGATCGACGTCGAGCTTGCCGCCGAAATCGGCGTCGGGCCCCTCGACCGACGGCTTCTTTCCGAACATCGGGAACGAGAAGCGCTCGACGAAGTTCTTGGCCAGCGTGCGCCGGTCGGAGGGATTCTTCACCGCGAAGTCGAGCTCGGCGAGGCGCCCCCGCAGGTTGGCGATGAGCACCGGGTCGCCGTGGTCCTTCTCGAGCTCGGCGAGGAGCTGGCTGACCTGGTCACGTCGGCGCGCGACGAACGCCCCGGCGTCCCAGATCCCGGTGGCACGTCCGATGGTGCTGGGCTCCCAGGCCATCCCCGCCGCGCCCTGGGCCATGATCTTCGCCGCGTCCACCTTCCAGATGGGCAGCTCCGGGTGGTCCGGGTCGATCGGGGCGTCGCGGTAGATGCGGAGTCCCTTGGACTTCACCTGGAGACGAAACGGGACGATCGGCTCGAAGCCGGGGAGCGTGAGCGTCCAGTTGCGGTTCTCGAGCTTCGGCTGCCCGAGGAGATCGACCGCCGCGCCGAGGAGCGCCGGGAGGTCGGTCACCGCCCCGCTCGCGTCGAAGCGCTGCGCGGACTTCACCGTCACGCCTACCTCCGGCGCGAAGCGGCGAGGCGGGACCTTCGCCGGGTCGGGCGGCTGGAGGTAGATGAGGCGATCGAGATCCGGCTCGCCCGCGAACGCGAAGGTATAGCCGCTCGCCCCGCGCGGCTCGTCGGTCGGATCCGGGTCCGTCGGGATGCGCATCAGGCAGAAGCCGGTGAACTGGAGAACGAGCTGGCTACCCATCACACGCCCCTCCCGAGGCCCATGGCGTTGCCGAAGTTGATGCGCATGCGCCCCACGTTCTCGTAGACGAGCTCGAGCCGGGTCCGCACGTCCGCCGGGAGGTCGGGGTCCTTCTGCGCCGCGAACGCGAGCTCGGTCAGCATGTCGAGCTGCTGGGCGAGGACCTTCCACGCTGCCTGCTTGTGAGGCAAGAAGGCGATCTGGCGCGCGAAGTGGAACGACGGTCCGGCCGCGAGGGGCGAGTCGGTGCGCGCCCGGAGCTGGGTCAGGAGCTCGCCGACCGGACGGATGAAGTTCGTCATCAGCGGAAAGAACGCCGTGCCCTGCAGCCCCGCGAGCTCGGCGGCCGTCTCGTCGGTGTGCGCGAAGAAGCGCACGAGCATGGTGAGCATCGTCTCGTACCCGAGGTCGAACAGCGCCGACACCCGGTTGGTCGCGGGCACGTCGATCGTGCTCCCGGTGGGATCGACGTCGGGGGAGGCGGTGCGAGGGTTCGCGATCGTCAGCCTCGCCGGCTCGAACGTCGGGTCCTTCGCGCGCGTCTCCCGGAGCTCCTCGAGCATCTTCCGGAACCGACCGAAGTGGCTCGTCGCACGATCCTGGGGCTCACCTTCTCCCTCGACGAGGATCTGATCGATGGTGGCCAGCGCCGACTTCAGGTCGGTCACCGGCTGGACGAGGACGTTGTAGAACGCGGTCCCCGGCTTCAACTGGATCCCGCGAAGGGGCACCGGGATGAGCGTGGCGTTGCTCTGCTGGGCCGCGGGCGGCCCGAGGAAGAGCGACTTCGGGTTCTCGCCGAGCTCGGTGAAGAGAGCGCGGATCTCGCCGTACATCCGGGCGATGCTCGCGTTGTCCTGCTCGGTCGCGTCGAGCGCGGTTCGCGCGACGAACTGCTGCGCGTCCGCCGAGAGGTTGGCGGGCCACTCGAACCGGAGGAAGCGCCGGAGCGCCGCCTCGCCCCACGGGACGAGCTCACCGACGAGCCGCAGCGGGTAGTAGCGCCGCGACGTCGGGAAGTCGGGTCGCGTGAAGTACGGCGCCTCTCCGATGGCGGTGAGCAGGTTCGCGACCAGGCCGAGGTGCTCCATCTCCTGCCTCGCGATGAGCAGGGTCTCCCCCTTCCAGCGTCGGAGCGACTCGAGCTGCTCCCAGGTGGCGCCCTCCTCGGGCTGGTTCTTCAGCGTGAAGGCCGCGTACAGGTACTGGCACGCGAGGCTGTGCTCGAGCTCCGCCGCCTCCGTGAGCAGATCGACCAGGCGCAACCGCTTCTCGAGACCCATCTTTCTCGGCCCTCTCTTCGTCGCGCCGCCGCGCGACGAGACTAACGCCACCTACGGTCCGTGCGCTGCCAGCTCATCGCGCATCGCGGCGATCGGCTCGAAAAACCATCTCTCCCCCGTGCCTTCGGCGATCTCCGTGGCGCGTCGTGCCTCGGCCAGCGCGGCCGGGGCGTCGCCCGAGACGCGCAGGGCGTCCGCCAGGAGGTAGCGCAGGAACGGCTGGAGGAGCGCGGAGCCGGTCGCCTCCCAGATCGCGATTCCCTGCCGGAGCTGCGCGACCCCCTCGGTCGGGTTCCCGGTGCGCGCGTTGCCGTGGCCGAGGTAGCAGAAGCCCTGGGCGAGCCAGTTCGGGAACCCCTGCGCCTGCGCCATCTCGACGATCGAGCGCGCCGTGGCGATCTCCGCGGCGGAGTCCCCCGCGATCGCGCTCACCGCCGCGCGCGCGCAGAGGGCCCACAGGTTCGTGAAGGGGTGCGGCCATGCCTCGGTGTTCGCGACCGCCGCGTCCGCCAGGGCCCGCGCGCGCTCGATCCGACCTGCGATCGCGTGGCCGAGGGACGCGTGGACCAACGCGACGGCCCCCGGGTCCTTGCCGTAGAAGAGGACGTGCCCGTGGTGCTTCTGGGGCACGTAGAGGGCCAGGCATTTGTCGAGCTCGGCGAGCGAGTCGTCGATGCGGCCGAGGTAGAAGAGCGCGTTGCCCCGGTCGAGGTGCGCCTCGAGGCGCAGCTCGTCGTCGTTCGCGGCCTCGGCGATGCCGAGGTTGCGCAGCGCCAGCTCGGCGCCACGCTCGAACTGCCCGCTCACCAGGTAGTAGGTGACGACACCGACGAGCGTCGGGAAGAGCTGCGGGGTGTCGCCCACGCGGGCGCAGAGCTCCTCGGCGCGCCGGTACTGCGCGACGACCTCCGGCGCGGCCCATCCACGCGTCATCGTGAGCGGGATGGCCAGAAGGACCCGGAGCGCGAGCTCGCGCTCTGCGCGCGCCGGCCCCTCCCCGAGCTTCTCCACGATGGCGACGGCGCTCTGGAGGTGCGCGATGGCCTCCGCGTTGGCGAAGCGCACGATGGCGTTCTGTCCGGCCTGGATCCACCAGTCGATCGCGTGCGGCCACTCCTCCGCGTCGGTGTAATGCTGCGCGACCGTCTCCGGCTCTCTCGCCGCGTCGGCGACGAACCGCGAGACGATCGTGTCGGCGATCCTCGCGTGCAGCTGCCGGCGCGTCCGCTTGAGGATGGACTCGCGCGCCGCCTCGCGGATGAGCGCGTGCCGGAAGCCGTAGACCGCGTCGCCCCCCACGCGTCTCAAGATCTGC
>JBEKGQ010000455.1:6008-8131 GCA_050012715.1 Polyangiaceae bacterium | reverse complement strand
AGACGGCGCGGGCGCGGGCGCGGGCGCGAGCGCGGGCGCGGACGCGGGCGCGAGCGCGGCCGGAGGCGGAGGCGGGGCGGGTCTTGGAGGAGGGGAGCGCTTGGGTGGCGGGCGGACGATGGGCGGAGCACTCGTCACCACTTCGTCCGTGTCGAACGACGAGGCCGTCTGGACATCGGGCTCGCGATTGTCCCGGGCGCGGGTGGGGCGCTCGTCTTCGGCCCAGGGGTCGAGGCGGCCGACCTGCTTCTCCGCCGCGGTCGGAACGATCGTACCCCGATCGCCGGTGAGAGCTTCGTCGTCGTACGTCGCGGGCGGCGGCGGTGGCGATGCGCGCGGTGGGGGAGGAGGAGGCGGTGGGGGCGGTGGAGGGAGCGGCGGCGGCGGGAGCGGCGCGGACAGCGCTTCGCCGTGCACCGACTCCATCGGGATCGACTCGACCGGGAGCTCCGAGACGCGTACCTCGGCGACCAGCTCGTCGGTGTGCGAATCGAGGAGCAGATCGTCCACCGCGTCTGCCGTCAGCGGTGCGTTCGACGGCGGGCGCGCCGGCGGGACCGACTGCGCCGTCAGCGGGCCCGGGTTCGCGGCGAGCCATTCGGCCAGCTCGGCGGCGGACCTCGCGAGCGCGAGAGCACGGTCGTCGTCCTGCGCCTCGCCCGCCGCCTGCGCCGCTCGACGGAGCCACACGATCGCGTCGACGCGCTCGTTGCGCTTCCAGAGTGCCTCCGCCGTCTGCAGCGCCCAGGCGATGTCCTCGGCGTCGGACTCGAGGACGGGCGGGATGCCGGCCATGGCGACAGCCATTGGTACCACGGTCATTTGTCCCGGAGCATGTAGACCTTGCCGTCGTCCGAGCCGAAGACGACGCTACCGTCACCGAGCACCGTGACGGGGCTGTCGACGTCGGCGCCCGTCTTGAAGCTCCACAGGATCTCTCCGCTGGAGTCGATCGCGTAGACGGAGTCGTCCTGCGCGCCGAAGAGGAGCACCCCGGCGGCGTCCTCGACCGCGCCCCCGTGGACGCCGAACTCGCGCGCGCCCGTCCCCTGCACCGGGACGCTCCGCTTCACGGCGCCGTCGGCGGAAGCCAGCACGACCTCACGCGGCGTCGGGCCGTAGACGCCGGCGACCACGTCTCCCGCCCGCGTCATCGAGAGCGTACCCCGCACGTAACCTCCGACCTTGGCCCGCCACGCGATCCGCCCGTCGGCCGGATCGAGGCGGACGACCTCGTCGCCGTCCGTGCCGAGGTACACCGCGCCGTCATCGCCGAGGACCGGCGCGCCGTCGACGTCGGCCCCGAGATCGACGCTCCACAGCGGGCCGCCCTGCGGCGTGAGCGCGTACGCGCGGTGATCCTGCGAGCCGAGGAAGACGCGGCCGTCGGGCGCGACGGCCGGGGAGGTGTACACCTTCCGCTTCGCGGCGAAGCGCCACTTCACGAAGCCCTGCGGCGTGACGCCGTACGCGCGGCGGCCAGCGGCGAAGACGACCGTCCCGTCCTTCGCGAGGACGAGGCCCGTGTCCGCCTCGTCGTCCGTCTCGAGCGTCCACCGCTTGTTGCCTTCGGGCGAGAGCGCCACGAGCTTCTTCGCGTCGCTCGCCGCGTAGATGGTGCCGTCTTCCGCGACGCACGGCGTGGCGTACGCGCGATCACCGAGGTCGAAGGTCCACTTCGTCGCGCCGTCGGCGCGCGCGAGCGCGGTCAGCGTGCCGCCGAGCGAGGCCACGTAGAGCGTCTGCTCGTCGGGCGACGTGACCACCTGCGCCTCGACCGGGCCTCCCGCATCGACCGACCAGGCGAGCGTCGGTTGCGCGACCGGCGCCCGACCCGCGGCGCGGGCCGTGTGGCGCGCGTCGCCGTGGAGCATGCGCGCGCCGTGCGAAGCGTCGGCGTCGGCCGGAGGCAGCACCGGAGCCGCCGGCGGCGAGCCGCCTTCGAGCTGATGGGACTCGACGGCGACGGTGGCGCGAACGACGGGGATCGCCCGGCGACGTCGCCACTCGAGCGAGGCCGCCGTGAGGACCATCGCGACGAGCACCGCGACGAGAACCACCGGAAGGCGCCGCACGCGCCCATGATTGCCTCGCCGAGACGGCGAACGCTAGCGGGCTTTGTT
>JBEKGQ010000455.1:0-6003 GCA_050012715.1 Polyangiaceae bacterium | reverse complement strand
GTTCGGGCGCGCGGCGCGGATGCGTCGCTCGGATTCGCGCGCCTCGTCGATACCGATGGCGTGGGGCGACTCTTCTTCGCGACGGCGCGCCAGCCAGCCGATGAGGTTCATCCCCGCGCATCGCGTCGTCTCCGGCATCGCCGGCTCGCGGATGAGGCGCATGATGTCGGCGATCAGTCGTGTGCGCTCGGTCTCGTCGGCCACTCCGCATCCTCCGATTGGCTGGACCGAGGACATACGCTCGCCGGAGGAATCCGCCAGCGGTTCCACGTCGTCCTCGGCTCCCCGTCCCGTCGCTTCTCCACCTGAAGCGTCGGCCCCTTTGTCGTCACGGCGCGACACGTGCGGGACAATGATAGCAATGTCGGGGCTCTCGTCGAATTTCACGGCGACGCGGTCCGGACAGCACTGATCACCCTCACAGGGGCTCGACCAGCACCTCGCGGTCCTTGGCCCCGTTCGCTGGCCCGACCAGGCCCCGCTTCTCCATCATCTCGACGATGCGGGCGGCCCGGTTGTACCCGAGGCCGAGCTTCCGCTGCAGCCACGAGGTCGAGCAGCGGCGCGTGTCCGCCACGCAGCGGACGGCGTCGTCGTAGAGGGGGTCCTGCTCGGCGTCGTCCTCGGCCGCCGCGGCCTCCTCGTCGTCACGCGGGCGCAGGATGTTGTCGTCGTAGACGGGCTCGCCCTGGAGGCGGAGGAAGTCGGTCACGCGCTGAACCTCCTCCTCGCTGACCCACGGGCACTGAACGCGCTTCGTCTCGCCGGTGCCATTGAGCTTGATGAGCATGTCGCCCATCCCCAAGAGGTGCTCGGCGCCCTGCTCGTCGAGGATCGTGCGCGAGTCGACCTTCTGCGAGACGCGGTACGCGATGCGCGTGGGGAAGTTCGCCTTGATGACGCCGGTGATGACGTCCACGCTCGGGCGCTGGGTCGCGAGGATGACGTGCATGCCGGCGGCGCGCGCCTTCTGGGCCAGGCGCGCCACCGCCGACTCCACTTCCTTCCCTTGCTGCATCATCAGGTCCGCGAACTCGTCGACCACGATGACGATCCACGGCATCTTCTCGGGCAGCGGCGCCTCGCCCTCGTCGGAGCCCTTCTCCGGCGGGATCGCCTCCGGTAGGCCATTGTGATCGCGCGACAGGACGACCTTCGCGTTCGGGTTCTTCGCCTCGCCGCGCGCCACCCGCTCGACCCACGCGTTGTACGTGGCGACGTTCTTCGTCCCCGCGTCGGCGAACATCTGGTAGCGCCGCTCCATCTCGTCGACCGCCCACTTGAGCGCGGTCGCGGCCTGCTTCATGTCGGTGACGACCGGCAGCAGCATGTGCGGAATGCGGTCGAACGGCGCGAGCTCGACGACCTTCGGATCGACCATCAAGAGGCGCAGCTCGTCCGGCGAGCGGCGGTAGAGGAGCGACAGGAGCATCACGTTGAGCCCGACGCTCTTGCCCGCGCCGGTCGCGCCCGCGACGATCACGTGGGGCATGCTCGCGAGGTCCGCGTAGACGGGGTTGCCGAGGATGTCGCGGCCGAGCACGACCGGCAGCGGCACCTCGAGGCTCTGGAAGCGCCGGTCCTCGATGAGGTCGCGCAGCACGACCTTGACGCGCTTGTCGTTCGGGAGCTCGAAGCCAATCCGGTTCTTGCCCGGGATGGGCGCCACGATGCGCACCTTGCGCGCCAGGGCGAGCGCGAGGTCGTCGGCGAGGCCGGCCACCTTCGACACCTTCGTGCCGGCCGCCGGAGAGACCTCGTAGGTGGTCACGGTGGGTCCGGGCAGGATGTCCTCGACCTTGCCCTGCACGCCGTAGTGGGCCAGCGTCTCGACGAGCTTCGTGGCGTTCGCGAGGAGCTTGTCGCGATCGATGGCGAGCGACGGATCGACCTTCTCGGCGACGAGGAAGTCCATGCGCGGCAGCTCGAACGCGGAGGCCGGGCGGCGAGCCGGCTTCTCCTGGGGCGACGCCTCTTCCGTCTCGAGCGCGCTCGACGTGTCGACGATGGTGGGCGCGAGCTTGCGCGGACGCTTCGGCCGGGCGGGCGCGTCGATCGAGACGGCGATGGGCTCGGCGACGTCGGGGTCCGGCGCCGGCTCGAGCGGGGCCGCCTCCACGGGGACGTCGTCGGGCGGCGCGGCGTCGACGCCAGCCGCCGCGACGGTCTCCGGCGGTGGCTCCTGGACCTTCGGCTTCCGCGTTCGCTTCTTCGGCGGCTCGGGCTCGGACGCGATGAGCGCATCGGCGACGCCCTCGTCGAGGTCCAGCGGCAACGCCGCCACGATGGCCTCGTCGCGCGGCGAGGTATCGATGTGCGGCTCGGCCGCGAGGCGCTCGATGTCCTTGCGCTCCTGATCGAGCGCGCGCGCCTGGCGCCACGCGTCGCCGAGCGCCTGGGTCACGCCGGCCACCCAGCCGGCGACCTGCGTCGCCGTGCGGGCGATGAGCCGCGCGAGCGCGATGAACGAGAACGTCGCGCGGCCGATCAGAATGAGCCCGAGGCAGGCGAAGCCCACGAGGAACGAGCCCGCGGTCGAGAAGAGCGAGCGCGCCAGCTCGCCGAAGAGCTCCCCGATGAGGCCCCCCGACGGCTGCGTCCCGAACGCGGTCCGACCCGGGCTGCCCACCTCGACGAGGGCGGCCGCGACGACCGCGATGAGCAGGTCACCCGCGATGCGGCCCGGCGTCGCCGCGCTCTCTTTCCCCCGGACGAGGGGGATGCCCAGGAGAAACAGCTCCAGCGGAAGCGCCCAGGCCACGAGGCCCACCAGCGATGCCAGCCAGCCGGCAAAGACCTCTCCGACCGGGCCCACCCAGTTCGGCTGGGGGTAGGAAGCGAGCGCGAGGCCGAGGAAGATCGCGAGCGTCCAGACCACGAGGGCCGCCACCTCGCGGGTGCGCCCGTACGCGGCCGCACCGCGCCCGAGCACGGTCGGCGACCTCGTGTTGGCCGGAGCCTTCACGAGGGCTTGCCCGTGCAGGTCGGACGGAGACACGTCTGGCCTACGAGCCAGTCGCGCACCAAAGACAGGGATCGCCATCGCCTACGTTGTCCTACACGCGACGGTACGCTCCGGGCGCGAAGGGGGTCAACTTCCCGAAACAACTCCGCTCAGGCGCCGTGCTGTCGTAGCATCGGGCGCGATGCGAGGGACCCGACATGTAGTGAGCGCCGTGGCCGTCGTGGCCCTGATGGCCGGGCTGGGCGGGACGGTGGCCGGGTGCGCCGTGAGCGAGTCGGACGTGCGGCGGTGGGAGACGACGGAGGGCGGCCCCGAGAAGCTCTACGCCATCGTCACCCACGACAAGTACGCGTGGAGCCTGCGCGAGGATTCGGCGCTGTCGCTCATCCACATGCGGCCGCGGAACGGCAAGCGCGTCGGGCTGGAATACCTGGTGCTCGGGTACGACACGCCCCTCGGCAAGGTCCCGGGCGCCCTCTCCGTGCTCACGGATGAGGCGCGCAAGCACATCGTGGACGACATCTCGCCGAAGCTGGTCGACATGATGCAGCAGCCTCCGCCCGCGAAGCCGACGGACGGCAGCGCCGTGCTGCCGGACCCGAGCATCCCCTACAAAGACGCGGCGTTCGGGATGCTGTCGCACGAGCCGCCGCTCGTCGGCGAGACGACCAAGGTGAACCTCACCGCCGCGCTCACGCAGTGGGTGCAGACGGACTTCGAGGCGCGGGTCGACAACAGCTCGCAGCAGTTCGGGGTCGAGCAGATCATGCGCTTCCTCGGGGCTCCGAGCGTGAAGACGCTCCCCGCGACGATCACCGAGGCCTCCACCAAGAACGACAAGGCGTGCCAGCTCATCGCCGACATCGGCGACGACGACACGAAGAAGCGCGCGGGCGAGGCGCTCGTGGTCCTGGCGAAGCTCTTCGACTCGCAGAACTGGCTCGACAAGCAGCGCCAGCTCGTGACCGAGGCGAACGCGCGGGCCCACCTGACGCCGACGCCGCAGCAGGTCAGCGATCAGCTCAAGCAGTACCAGGAGGAGACGCTCGAGAAGGTCTTCATCAACATGAAGCGCATCGGCGGCCGGCCGGTGGTCGACTTTTGCCTCGCCTACGCCAAGGACAAGGGGAAAAGCGAGAAGATGCGGACCGACGCCCTCGCGGCGATCGAGAACCGCATGGACAAGAGCGTCCCGACCGACTTCCAGACCGTGTTCGACATCATCCGCGACCCGGCGAACCCGGACGCCGTCCGGGGGGTGGCCATGTCGCGCCTCGGCGAGCTGCCGAAGGACATGATCGTCGCGAAGCTCTACACGCTGTTCGACGACAAGAAGTGGCAGGTGCGGCTCGACGCGGCGAAGCTCATCTTGAAGGTCGTCTCGACCAAGGATCTGCCGGAGTTCCTGCGGCACCTCCCCGCCAACGAGAAGACGAAGATGGGCCTCAGCGAGCCCATCACGTACGCCGCCATCATCGACGCGATGGACCCCAAGGGAGGCCCCAAGCCGCGGGACGTCCTCAACCAGTACCTCGGCTCGACCGACCTCGGGGCGAAGCTGACCGCCGCCGGGCAGTACTACCAGGCGAAGAAGGCCGAAGCGGGGCCGGTCATGGGCCTCCAGGCCGACACGGCCAAGCTGCCCAAGTGCGACACGGCGGACGCCTGCGGCTGGGAATGTGCGGTCAACAAGGAGCTGAAGGTCCCCACCAACGTGGGTGAGTTCGTCAAATGGTGCATCGTGCCGTCCCTCCAGTGACGGAAGCGTCCGGGGGCCCTGTCGCGCGAGACTGTGCAATTGTGGGTCGTGTCCGGTAGGCTAGTCGGCGAGGGAGAGGGAATACTCACGCGGAGATGAGCGCGGATCCGAACAAGAAGAGCGCACGTTCGTTCCAGTGCCGTGACGTCCTGTGGGAGACGTTCGAGCAGATGGCGCGCGAGCTCGAATGCAGCGTCGACTACCTCATCAACGAGGCGATGAAGCAGTACGCCCGCCAGCGGAGCTATGGCGGGTCGCGCACGCCGTATCCGTCGCCGCAGAGGGGCGGAGGCGAGGCGCAGCCGCCGAGCGATCCCCGCGGTGGCTTCGCGGGGACGGCGCCGCCGGGGCCCGTCGCGCCGCTTCCTCCTCCCGCGCGTCCACCGGGAGGCAGCCTACCCGCGCCGCCCACGGGGGGACGTGGTCTCCCGCCGCCGGGTCGTCCCGCGCCGTTGCCGGCGCCGCCACCTCGCGGTGCGAGCGGCCTCCCCGCGCCGCCCCAAGCTCGCGCGGCTCCCGCGATGCAAATGCCGCAGGTGCCGCGCTCGGTGCCGCCTCCGGCGCCGGGGCGCAGCATGCCCCCTCCCCTGCCCCGTCCGCCGACGCCCCTGCCCGCGCAGGCCCAGCAGGCGTCCAACGGGTTCCCCTCCCCCGCGGGGCACGCGGCGACGCTCTCCCTCATCTACCAGGGCGAGCGCGTCGCGGTGACGAAGGACCGCTTCGTCATCGGCCGCGGCAAGCAGTCGAGCGATCTCACGCTGAAGGACCCGAACGTGTCGCGCCAGCACGCGATGATCGAGTTCCAGAACGGCGTCTACTTCATGGTCGACATGGGCTCGACGAACGGCGTCGAGTTCAACGGCCAGCGCATCGCCCGCAAGCAGATCTCCGAGGGCGACGTCTACCGGATCTGCGACCACGACATCCTCTTCACCTACCGGTGACGGAGCTCGGTTCTTCCGAGCGACTCTCATGCGGGTAGCGATCGTCGGGGCGGGGGCGCTCGGCAGCGTGTACGGCGCGCGGCTGCGCCGGTTCGCCGCCTGCGACGTGAGCGTCGTCGCGCGCGCTCCCGCGCCGCCGAGCGTGATGCGCCTCGAGCGGGTCGAGGACGGCGAGGTGCTCCGCTGGGAGGTGCCCGCGCGCGTCACCACCGCGCCCGCCGACAGCGACGTCATCCTCGCCTTCGTGCGCTACGAGCAGCTCGCGTCGCTCCCCGAGCGCGTCGCGGGGAGCACCGCACCCGTCGTCGTGATGACGCCGATGATGCTCGCCGACC
>JBEKGQ010000454.1:0-6040 GCA_050012715.1 Polyangiaceae bacterium | reverse complement strand
AGACGCCCGCGTTGTTGACGAGGGCGTCGAGGCCCCCTTCGCTCGCGACGTGGCGCGCCAGCGCGTCGATGTGGTCGGCGCGCGTGACGTCGAGGGTCTCGAAGCCGCTCTGCGGCTCGCGGCTCGCCGCGACGACGCGGACGTGGCCCGGCGGACGCTCGCGGTGAACTTCTTCGGCGCGATGCACGTGACCGACGCGCTCCTCCCCTCGCTCCGCCCGGGCGGACGCATCGTCATGGTCTCCAGCGGCCTCGGGGCCCTCTCGGGCATCCGCGGCGACGCGCGAGCGCGGATGACCGCCCCTGGGCTGACGCGCGCGCAGCTCGTCGCCCTCGTCGAGGAGTTCGTCCGCGACGTCGCCGCGGGCACGCACGCGCGCCACGGCTGGCCGTCGAGCGCCTACAACCTGTCGAAGATCGCGCTCAACGCCCTCGTCCAGGTGCTCGCGCGCGAGCTCGCAGGCGATCCGCGCCGCATCCTCGTGAACTCCGAGGACCCGGGGTGGGTGCGCACCCGCATGGGCGGCCGCGGCGCGCCGCGCTCCGTCGAGCAAGGCGCGCGCACCGCGGTGTGGCTCGCGACCCTGCCCGAGGGCGGCCCGAACGGCGGATTCTTCCGCGACGAGCGCGCCATCCCCTGGTGACTCGCGCCCACGCCCACGCCCTCGCCCGCGCCCTCTCTCGCGCCCGCGCCCGCGCTCGCGCCCGCGCCCTACACCCGATTCCGGTCGTACAGGATCCGCAGCCCCGTCAGCGTCAGGTGGTCGTCCACTTCGCCGATCGTCTTCGACAGCGGCGCGATGAGCGACGCGAGCCCTCCCGTCGCGATGACCGCGCACGGAAACCCGAGCTCCCCCTGGATCCGCTCGACGAGCCCGTCGACGAGGCCCACGTAGCCGTAGACGATGCCCGATTGCATCGCGTGCACCGTGTTGCGGCCGACCACCTTCGGCGGCGTCACGATCTCCACCCGGGACAGCTTCGCGGCGCGGGTGAACAGCGCGTCGGCGCTGATCTGCAGGCCCGGCGCGAGGACGCCCCCGAGGTACTCGCCCTTGGGCGTCACGACGTCGAAGTTCGTCGAGGTGCCGAAGTCGACGACCACGACGCCGCCCTTGGCCTTGTCGAAGCCGGCGACGGCGTCGGCGATGCGATCCGCGCCGACCTCGCGCGGGTTCTCGATGAGGATCGCCATCCCGGTGCGGATGCCGGGGCCGACGACGAGGGCGTCCCGCCCGAACCCGCGCTTCACGAGGCGCGCCATCGGCTCGTTCAGCGACGGCACGACGCACGCGATGATGGCGGCGTCGACCTGGGCCGCGTCGATGCCCTGCATGGCGAGGAGCGCGTGGAGCTGCACCGCGTACTCGTCGGAGGTGCGCCCGCGCGCGCTCTCGACGCGAAACTGGTGGACCAGCGCCTCGCCCTCGAAGAGGCCGTAAACGATGTTCGTGTTGCCGACGTCGACCGCGAGGAGCATCGGACGAGGAGGTTACCCCGGCGTGCGATGGGGGTGGCAGGGGAGATCGCCGGTGAGCACCCCGTATCCCTTGGAACGAAGGGAGAGCTTCACCATGAGGCAGCTTGTCGGAGTGGCTTGGGCGACCGCGATCGCGGCCGCGGTCGCCGCGTGCGGCGGATCGACCTCGACGCTCGGGGGCGCCGCGAACGGGGCGCAGGTGAACGGGACGGTCGACGGGGTGACGATGACGGTGGTCGACCAGGTGGGCGTGAGCGGCACCGTGACGACCAACGGGTCGACGGGGTCGTATGCCGGCGCGGTCATCACGAACATCGCGGGGACGTGCTCGGTCGTGCAGAGCCACGCCAACCCGCCGAACGCCCAGGCGCTGAGCCTCGTCGTCTACGGGTCCGGGACGACGGTCGGGCCCGGGACGTACACCGTCGGCAGCACGGCGGTGTCGGGAGCCCAGGTGACCTTCGCCGCCCAGGACGCGATGTGCACGAGCACCGCCTCGGCCGACGCGACCGGCGGCACCGTCACGCTGAGCGTCGTGAACGGCACGTCGATCGAGGGCAGCTTCGACGTCACCTTCGGTAGCGACCACGTCTCGGGGACGTTCGACGCGCCGGTCTGCGCGGTGCCCACGACGACCGGCACGACCACTCCGCCTTGCGGCGGGTGACGATTCGCTCTACCGCGCGTCCGCGATGCGCTCCGCGAGGAGCATCGCGAGCGCCATGATGGTGTGCTGCGGGTTGACGCCGAGGTTCGTCGGGAGGATCGACGCGTCGAGCGCCCAGAGGCCGCGGACGCCGTGGACCGCGCCGTCGAAGCCGACGACCCCGTCGTCCACGGTGCGGCCCATGCGGCAGGTCGCGAAGAGGTGGCTCGAGATGAGCGACCAGTCGCGCGGATCGAGCGGGAGCTCGTCGAGCGAGGGGAGCTGGTCCGGCGACGTGAGCACCTCCGGCCCGCCGTGGACGCCCGGGTAGATGCGGACCGCGCCGGCGGCGAAGTGGAGCTCGGAGAGGCGGCGGACGCCCTGGCGGAAGACGCGCATGTCGCGCTCGGTCGGCGTGTACGTGATGTGCGCGCGATCGCCCGCGGCCGCGACGTGGCCCTCGGCCTCGGCGCGCGTCTGCACGCCCCACACCGCCATGTTCGGAAAATCCGCCATCGAGCGCTGGAAGCCCACGCCCATGCCCGGCAGGCGCACGCCCGCGAGCTCGACGGGGAGGCCGACGACCTCCATCTTGAAGCCCTGGCGGCGGAACTCGTCGACCTCGAACGACTGCGTCGCGCCCTCCCAGATGCGCACCGGATCGCGGTAGACGCCCGCCACCGCGGTGCCGGGGTGGACGCGGAAGTGCGCGCCGACGTGCGCGCGCGGGCCGAGGCCGGAGCGCTGGAGGATGCACGGCGTCTGGATCGCGCTCGCGGCGAGGACGATCCCGCGGCGCGCCTGGACGCGGAAGGGCGACCCGTCGCTCCGGCGGCCCGAGACGGCCACCGCGCGCGCCGCGCTCGTCTCGATGACGCGCGCCTCGTGGTCCGCGAGGATGCGCGCGCCGAGGGACACGGCGCGCGGGAGGTAGGTGCGCTCCATGCTCTGCTTGCGCTTCGTCGGGCACGCCTCGAGGCACCGGCCCGAGCCCTGGCAGTCGACGACGTTGCGCCGGATCGCGTGCGCCTTCCAGCCGAGCTTCTCCGCGCCGCGCTTCATCGTCAGCCCGTTGCCGCCGAGGAGGCGCTCGGGCGCCGGCGCCACGGCGAGATCGCGCTCGATGCGGTCCATGCGCGCCTCGAGCGACGCGAGGGGGACGGCCTCCTCGGCGCCGATCGCGCGGAAGGTGCGGTCGTACACGTCCTCCGGCATGCGCCAGACGATGGCGCCGTTGACCACCGTCGTGCCTCCGACGCATCGGCCCTGGAGGAGCGGGATCACGCTGCGTCCCATCGCGACCTGGGTGCCGCGGTCGCGGAAGAGCCGCATGAACGCCTCGTACGTGCCGAGCCCCCGGTCCTCGTCGCGCACCTCGGGGCCCTCTTCGAGGACGAGCACCTCGCGCCCCGCCTCGGCCAGCGTGAGCGCCGCCGACGCGCCCGCGGCCCCGCTGCCGATGACGACGAAGTCCGCCGCGTCGTCCATCAAGCGCGCTCCGCGGCCATCGGACCGAGGCCGAGACGCGCGCGGACGTCGGGGTGGGCGCCCCAGCCCATGAGCGCGATGGCCTTGAGGAGGTAGAAGCCCTCGCGCAGCAAGTAGAACCGCGCGTGGGCCCAGCGCTCGACGTAGCGGAGCCGCGTCTCCTTCGAGAGGCGGTGCGCGGGGAGGGGCACGCCGACGAAGAAGAGCGGGAGCCAGGTGATGGCCCACGTGACGACGCGGAGGCCGAGCGCGGCCTGGAAGGGGACGCGCCGCAGGTACCCGTCGAGGAACGCGGCGACCGCGAGCGCGACGGCGAGCGGCTCGTCGAGCACGTCGGCGAGGACGACGGCGATGCGACGCTGCGCCCCTTCGCCCAGCCCCAGGCTCATCTCGCTCATTCCTCCACGCGAACGGCACGTACCACATCCCCTTCGGCGACGGCATCCCAGTCCCCGTCGGCCCGTCCCACCCAGGCGTACTCGCCGTCGAGGTGCGGCTGGCGCGCGAGCGTCACGTAGACCTGGCTCGAGCCGGTGTCTCGACCCGCCAGCGCCACCCCGACGTCGAGCGCCGCGAACGGCACCGGCGACGTCTCGCACCGGAGCGAGTCGCCCGAGCCGCCGTAGCCGTCACCGCCCCGGTCGCCGAGCTGGACGACGAAGCCCGGGACGACCCGGTGCACGACGACGCCGGTGTAAAAGCCGCTCTTCGCGAGCGCGACGAAGCGCGTGGCGGCTACCGGCGCGAGGCCGGGATCGAAGCGGATGCCGAGCGTCCCCGCGTCCGTGTCGAAGACGACGCGCGTCGGGCGGGCGAGCTCGTGCCCGAGCTCCTCGGCGAGGTCCGCGGGCTTGTCCGGCGGAGGGCACGCGGCGTCCTTCTCGCCGGCCGCGGCGAGGGCCTTCGCGGCGCGGGCGCGCACCGTCGCGTTGACGTCGCGGCACGCGGCCTGGGCGTACGGGCGCGCCTCGTCGAGGCCGAGCGCGAGCGACGCGTCGACGAGCGCGACCCGGGTCTCGGCGAGATCGTCGGTCCAGGGATGGGCGAGCGCCTCGCGCATGGCCTTCGCGACGCCGGCGTCGAGCTCGCGCAGCGGGTTGGCGGTCGGCGGCGGCGAGCGCGGATCGAGCGCGGCCCGGCGCTCGCTCGCGGCGAGCACGTAGACGCGGTCGGGGTGCGCGTGGACGACGTCGGCCGCGGTGGCGACGACGCCGGGCTGCGGCGAGGCGAGCGCCTCCGCCAGCACGGGGAGCGCAGCCGCGCCGAGCTCCGGGTGTCGCGTGATGGCGTCGATGGCGGCTTCCCGGACGCGCACGTGCTTGCTCCGGGTCAGCTCCAGCCACGGTGCGCGCCGGCTCTTCGCGAGGTCGCCGTGATCGAGCGCCGCCAGCCGCGCCGCCTCCCCCGCCTCGCCGTCGGACACGTCGCAGCCGCGGAGCACGTCGGCGTCCCACGCGCCGCGCGCGAGCTTCGCGGCGGCCGCGCACCGGAGCTGCGACGCGCGTCGCGCGAGCATGGGCGGCGCCCCGGCGGACGGCTCGAGGCGCGTGACGGCGTAGAGCGCGGACTCGAGCTTCTTCGGCGGCTCGTCGGCGGCGCTCTCGACCGCGACGAGGACCACGCCGAAGAGATCCCCCGTCAGGGCCTCCGGATGCTCGGGAACGATCGCCGCGAGCCCATCCCCGAGCGCCGCCTGTCCGGCCTTGTGCAGCCGGCCGAGGGCGCGGGCCGCTTCGGCGCGCTCCGCGGGCGTGAAGCCCGCCGTGGAGAGCACGCGCGCGAG
This sequence comes from Polyangiaceae bacterium, assembly GCA_050012715.1. GTDB lineage: Bacteria > Myxococcota_A > Polyangia > Polyangiales > Polyangiaceae > Palsa-1150. Next base: position 644 of record JBEKGQ010000454.1, on the reverse strand, counting down.
CTCCGGCGCGCCGTCGGCCCCCGCGCGCCCGAGCGCGCGCACGGCGAAGAAGCGCGACGGGCCCGACCGCGAGAGCGCCGTCTTCGCCGCGGCCAGGAGACGCGGCGAGAGCTCGTCGCCCGCGACGGAGTCGGCGCGGCCGAAGGGGTAGAGCGCCGCGTCCACCGGCGGCGTGCGCTGCGCCGCCTCGAGGAGCGCCCCCGTCGACTCGAGCGAGAGCGAGCCGCGCTTCGACGCGACGTCCCCCAGCGCGAACGCCGCCGCCTCCGCGGTAGGGAGAACGGCGTTCGGACGGCGCAGCCACGCGCGCAGCGTCTGCTCCGCGACGTCCCCCCCGCAGCGGCCGAGGGCGCGGAGGATGGCGACGCGCGGATCGACGGGCACCGCGAGCGGCACCGCCGGATCGAGCGAGGCGAGGCGCGCGGAGAGGGCCTTCACGTGGGCCTCCTCGCGGTCGCGGCACGACTCGCCGAGGCCGTAGCCCGCCCACGCGACGACCTCGCCGTCGTCGTCGTCGAGGGCGCGAAGGAGCGGCGCGTCGTCGGCGTCGAGGATGCGCGCGAAGGCCCGCGCGGCCCGGCGGCGCACGAGCGGCGAGTGGTCGCGCTGGAGATCGAGCGGCACCGCGCGCGCACGGCGCTGGT
>JBEKGQ010000453.1:0-6048 GCA_050012715.1 Polyangiaceae bacterium | reverse complement strand
AGCTCTTCGGAAAGAAGGGAGGCTGAGCGATGCCGAAGATCGATCTCCTCTTCGACGCGCTCCTCGCGGCCGGCGGGAGCGACCTGCACCTCGGCATCGGCTACCCGCCGCTCATGCGCCTCCGCGGCGAGCTCGTCGCGATGCGCGAGGAGCCGATCACGACCGCGGAGGTCGAGTCGCTCCTCTTCGAGATCGTCACGCCGGAGCAGAAGGAGACGATCACGAAGACCCTCGATCTCGACTTCGCCTACGCGTACGGCGACAAGGCCCGCTTCCGCGCGAACTACCTCTACAAGGTGGCCGGGCTCGGCGCGGTCTTCCGCACCATCCCGGCGAAGGTCCTCACCCTGGAGGATCTCAAGTGCCCGCCCATCCTGCGCAAGCTCTCCGATCGCCGCTCGGGGCTGCTGCTCGTGACCGGCCCGACCGGCTCGGGCAAGTCGACGACCCTCGCGGCGATGATCGACCACATCAACAAGACGCGCGCGTGCCACGTCCTCACCATCGAGGACCCGGTCGAGTTCGTGCACGTCTCGCAGAAGGCGCAGATCACCCACCGCGAGATCGGCCCGCACGCGTCGACGTACGCCCACGCGATCCGCAGCGCGGGGCGCGAGGACCCCAACGTGATCCTCATCGGGGAGCTCCGCACGAACGAGACGATGAAGCTCGCGCTGCAGCTCGCGAGCTTCGGCATCCTCGTCTTCGCGACGATCCACACGAACAGCGCGGCCGCCACCATCGACCGCATCGTCAACGCGTTCCCGGCGGACGAGCAGCCTCAGGTGCGGGGGATGCTCTCCGAGTGCCTGGCCGGCGTGGTCGCGCAGCAGCTCCTGCGCACCGCCGACGGCAAGCGCCGCGTGGCGGTGCACGAGATCCTCATCGGCTCGCCCGCGCTCGCTTCGATGATCCGTGAAAACAAGACGTTCCAGATCCCCAGCCTCATGCAGGGCGGGCAGGCGCAGGGGATGCAAACGATGGACATGGCGCTCGAGCGCCTCGTGCGGGATAAGACGATCAGCCCCACCGCGGCGCTCGAGAAGGCGCTCGACAAGGAGAGCTTCGCGAAGCTCTTGAAGCAAGACGAGATGGCTCCGCTGTAAGCTCGCGTCGATGCGCCTACCCGGAATCGCCGTTGGTGCTGCCGTCACGGCGGCGGTCGTCTCGCTGGCGCTCTCGCTCGCCTGCTCGAGCACGACGCGTCCCACGCCGTCGCCCTCTTCGGCGAACCCCTGCGGCGACGGGTACCTCGCGGCGGTGAACGGCACCTGCCCGACGGGGACCTGCCTCGAGCCGGAGGCGTCGGCGGCCTGCTGCGGGTCGCAGTGCGCCACGTGCGAGGACAAGGGCCTCATCTCGACCGAGGACGGCGGGGCGTGCCCCGCGGGCACGTGCCTCTCGACCGACCTGACGGTCGCGCTGAGCTGCTGCGACATGTGCCCCGGGGACGATGCGTCCACCGAGGCGTCGGCGGACGCGGGCACCGAGGCGGCGGTCGAGGCGAGCGTCGACGCGGCGAGCGACGCCACCGGCGACTGACCGGCCAGGCCGCCGGCACCCAAGCCGGATCGGGCGGGCGGGTTCGATCGGCGAGAACAATCGCGATCGCGTGGTGTCTATCCCGCTCGCGACAGACCGTGCGCGTCCCAGCGTGCATGGAGGAGAACCGTCATGCGTCGGATCGTCCTAGGCTGCCTCTTCCTCGGGGCCTGCGCGAGGGGCCCTGTCGCCCGCGCCCCGGGCGTGCTCGCCGTCGCTGCACCGGAGAGCCCCGTCGTGGTCCCCGTGTCGTGCGCGCGCCGGACCCACGGGCTGCGACCCACCCGGGTCTCGATGGCGCGCCAGGGGAGCGCCGTCGCGCTCGCGCGCGACGGGGGCCGGCTGCTCGCGTACGTCGCCGACGCCGACAGCCGCTCGGTGCACACCGTCGACGTCGACGCGGGGCGGGAGCTCGTTCGCACGCGCGTGGACGGCGACCCGCGGCAGCTCCTCGTGCTGCCCGACGGGCGCCTCGTGGCGTCGCTCTCGGACGGGACGCACGTGGCGGTGCTCGAGCCGGGCGACGACCCGTCGACGCCGCTGACGGCGCTCTGCGAGCGGGACGTCCCGGTCGAGCCGTGGGGCCTGGCGCTCTCGACCGACGACGCGAAGCTCGTCGTGACGAGCGCGTGGGGCGGCGCGCTGACGGTGATCGACGCGGCGACGTTCGACGTGAAGCGCGTCGTTCGGCTGCCGCGGGAGCCACGCGGCGTCCTCGTGGACGGCTCGGGGACCGCCTTCGTGGGCCACCTCGTCGGCGCCACGATGAGCGTCGTCGACCTCGGCGAGGAGCCAGGGAGCGACCCGCCCCCGACGATCGATCTCGGGGTACGCAAGGCCACGCCGCTGGCGCAGATGAGCGACCGGCTCGCGAAGCGCACGGGCTCGCAGGGGTACGCGCTCGTGAGCGTCGCGCTGCCCGTGCCCGCGGAGATCGCGGGGGCGACGCCGCCGAGCCGCATCCTCGCCCCGATGGTGAGCGTCGATCCGGGCGACCCCGAGCGCCGGTCGTCGGTGTACTACGGGCCGCCCTTCGACGGCGTGGCCAAGCAGACGCCGATGGTGAGCGTCGTTGATCCGGAGGCGCGGCAGCCGCTGAGCAAGTACGTCCTCGGTACGACCGACGCGACCTACAAGCGCGAGTGCCTGCTCCCTCGCGCGGCGGCGGTGCGGGGCCACGGCAGGACCCCGAGCCTGCTCGTGGCCTGCTACGGCATCGACGCGCTGCTCGAGCTCGACGCGCTCGCGGTCGACCCGTTCCGCGCCGAGCGCCGACGCTTCGCGCTGCCGCCGGGGCCGGAGGGGGTCGCGGTCGACGAGGTGTCCGGCCGCGCCGTGGTCTTCTCGCAGCTCGGCGGGGCGCTCAGCGTCGTCGGGCTCGACGGTGCGCCCGCGACGACGCGCACGATCGCCCTCGACTACCACCCGGACCCCGCGCTGGCCGCGGTGGCCCGCGGTCGGATGCTCTTCTACCGGACCGACGACACGCGCATCTCCGGCGACGGCATCGCCTGCTCGAGCTGCCACATCGACGGACGCGAGGACGGGCTCACGTGGACGACCCCGATGGGCCCGCGGCAAACCCCGATGCTCGCGGGGCGCCTCGACGGGACGGCGCCCTACGGCTGGGAGGGGGACCGCAAGACCGTCGGCGCGTACATCACGAACACCGTCGACCGGCTGGGCGGCAAGGGCCTGCAGACCCGGGAGCTCGAAGAGCTGACGGCGTTCCTGATGGTCGCGAAGGCGCCGCCTCAGCCGACGCAGAACGCGGTGCTGGTGAGCCTCGGGAAGGCGATCTTCGAGGACTCCGCGGGCTGCGGCTCCTGCCACGCCGGCGGGTGGACCGATGCGGCGACGCACGGCTTCTCTCCGGCGGCGACCGACGTGAAGACCTCCTTCGATACGCCCACGCTCCAGTTCGTCGGGGGCACCGCGCCGTACTTCCACGATGGGCGCTACCCGACGCTCGAGGCGCTCCTGGCCGACCCCGCGAGCGGGATGGGCCACAGCGCGGACTTGCCCCCCGGGGATCGCGCCGCGCTAGCGGCCTATCTGAGGTCGCTGTGAGGGGTGCGCGCGCGGCCTGGCGCGCGGGGCTGCTCGCGACGCTGGTCGTCGCGGGCTGCGCCACCGCGCGTCCGCCGGCGGTGGCGTCACTGCCCGTCGAGCCGCCCGGGCCCTCGCCGCTCGAGCTTTCGCCCGGCCACGCCGAGCCACCCGCGAGCCCCGGCGCGGTCTCGCTCGAGGGCTCTCTGGCGCCCGGCGCCGAGCGCCCCGCCGCGCAGACGGCCCGCTTCGACGCGGACGCGCTGCCCGAGGCGACGTGGGGAGAGGGCTGGCCCGCCGCCGGTTTCACGCTGCAGAAGGTGAATGGCGGGTGGAGCCTCTTCGTGCGCACGACGGTCTACGCGGAGGTCATCGTCACCGCGGGACCAGCCAATGAGAAGGGAACGGCGCCGGTCGGCTTCACCGCGTTCACCGGCGGCTCGTTCGGCGACGGCGCCGTCCCCGCGTGTGGACGCGACTACTCCGGGCGGAGGCTCGCGGTCTGGAACGGGTTCGCCCCCGCCGGATGGACCGACGGCGGTATGGACGTCGAGATGGAGGAGGGCGACTTCGACCTCGCGACGTGCCGAGGCACGCCCGTCCGCACGCTCCGCGGTCGCGCCGCCGCCATCGTGCCGGGGTACGTCTACGCCGTTCGCACCCGAGACGAAGGGGACGACGGGAAGGTGCGCGAGTCGGTCGTGGTGTTCCTGCCGCGGGGCGACCTCGTCGCCACCGGAGGTGACCCGGCGACCTCGCTCGCGATGGCCAACACGGGCCCGTTCACGCGCCTCACGCTGCCCCTCGAGCCGGGGACGGCGAGCGCGGCGAGCCTGCGCGTCAGCCCGGCGGCGCTCGCGATGTGGGCGCGCCTGCGGCACGTCGGGGGCGCCGGTGCCTACGCGGACGGCTCCGCGGTCGCGGAGGAGCTGCTCGTCGGGGTGGACGTCGCGTGGCAGGGCGGCGCGAGGCTGGGGACGCTGTCCTTCGCGCTCCCGACGGCGAAGAACCGCAAGGCGTACGCCGCGCTGCTCGCGGCGGCGAGGAAGCAGGCGCTCTAGCACTACCTGGTCACTTCTCATGGGGGTGCGAGCGTCCTCACCATCAGGCCGCAGCGCGGACAAGGCGTAGCGAGATGGAGAAGGAGACGCCGGCGAATCGCCGGGAGCGTCAGCGGACGGTGTCCCTCTTCGCTACGCCGCGGGTTTATTTTCGCGGAGGCGCTCTTGCTGAAGGAAGGCGAAGCAGATGAGGGTCATGAGCGCGTGGTGATGTAGGCCGCGCCAGGTGCGACCTTCGAAGTGATCGAGACCGAGTTCCTCTTTGAGCTGCTGGTGCGCTTGCTCGCACGACCAGCGCGCCTTGATGGCCGACGCGAGTCTCTTGAGCGATGTGTTCGGCGGATGATTCGCGAGGTGGTACTTCACCTCGCCGTTGTGTCGTCGCTCGGCGACAAGCCACGCTTCATCACCCGGGAGGTGGACCCGATCGTTGGTCTCGGGACCATCCGCGGCGCGTACGCGAACGGCGATGAACTCGGCGGCGAGGGGGCCTTTCGTCCCGTCGCGCCACGTGATTCGCCGCCATGCTTCTTCTCCGCGCTGCACGATGATGTCCTTTGCGCTGCGGCGCGCGTGCGTCGGCACGGCACGCTTGCGCCGAGGACCCACCGCCGCGTCTCGCGGCATCCGTGCGCGCGCATTCACGGGATAGAACTTCTGCTCGGAGATGATTCCCACCGCCCAGAGCAGCTTCTCTTCGCTGAGCCCGCGGCGGAAATCCGCGCAGACTCCGTAGCCGGCATCTGCGAGGACCGTGCCGAATCGAACCCCGTCTTTCCTGAGCCGGCGCACCTCGTCGAGCGCGATGCGCCACTTGGGCCGGAACGCGATGTCGTCGGGCACATCGACCTTCGCGCGCCTCTTCCCGTCGCTGGCCCAGGCCTCGGGCAAGTAGATGCGCAGCGCGATCGGCAACGGCACCTCGTCCTTCGCGAGCGTGGCAGACACGAGGCACTGGCAGTTGGCCTGCTTGCCGAGCGCGCCGCAGTACTGATGCGCGACGCCGACCGACTCATCGCCCTTCTTCGGCAGGGCCGTGTCGTCGATGATCAGGTAGGCATCGTCGCCGCCCAGCATCGCGTCGGCCTTCCGCCAGAGCACTTGCTCGATCTCGGCCTGATCCCAGGCCGATTCGCTGATGAAGTGCCGCAACTCCTGATCGTGCCCGGGGGCCACTCGTGCGGCGAGCGGCTCGATGCTCTTGCGCTCACCGGGCAGTAGTAGCCCACGCAGATAGATCGGCGCCCACAGGCGCCGCTTCTTGTGCCGCCATGCCTCGAGGAACGGCTGCACGAACCGCTCGAAGCGCTTCTCCCAACCATTCGGGTCCTTCACGCCCCTCTATGGAGACCAAGTCGTCGCGAATGGAAAGAGAAAAGTGACCAGGTAGTGCTAG
>JBEKGQ010000452.1:0-6074 GCA_050012715.1 Polyangiaceae bacterium | reverse complement strand
CGCGACCATCCAGGAGACCGAGAAGACGCACCACATGCTTCATCGCGTGGTCCGGCTTCTCAAGAAGTACCCCAACATCCAGGAGGTGCGCGTCGAGGGACACACCGACAGCGACGGCAATCCCGACGCCAACAAGGCCCTGAGCAAGGCCCGGGCGGAGGCCGTCGTCGCCTGGCTCGTGGCCAAGGGCATCGACCCGGCCCGCCTCCATCCGCACGGCTGCGGCGCGACCGATCCGCTCGTCCCGAACACGACGCCCGAGAACAAGGCCAAGAACCGCCGCACCGAGTTCGACGTGACCCGGCTCGACGGAAAGCGGCCCGACGGATTCACCGAGGCGTGCGCGCCGAACCCCATTCACTGAGCGTCCCGACCCGGTCCCCCCGAGCGAGGCCCGCCGTCATTCGACGACGGCGACCGCGATCGGGGGCAGCGGCAAGAAGACGGCGTCGGCGCGCTCCACCGGCGCGCAGGCGCCGTCGAACACGTGCACCGGGTAGCCGGACGAGGCCCGCGTGCGATCGCCGACGAGCATCGCGCCGCCGACCCACGCGAGCCCCTCGAGGTCGAACCCGGAAGTGGCCAGAGGACTCGCGGACGACGGCGTGACGACGGCGCCGCTCGTGGCGTCGAAGAGCGCGAGCGACGTGGCGTTCACGGACGTGGCGTCCGCGACGATGGCCGCGCCACATCCTCCCGCGACGTCGACCTCGGCGACGCTGCCGCCGAGGTCCGTCTCGTGCGCGAAGAGGGCCGTCGTCGAGGTCGACGTGTCGAAGCGCTCGACCCCGGCGTCGGTCTCCATCGCGTCGTCGAAGTTCCCGGGCTCGGCCAGCCAGAGGATCCCGTCCGCGTCCTGCATCGTGCCGAAGGGGTTCCGTCCCGCGAGGACGATGGTGGCCTCCACCGTGGCGGTGGGGACGTCGATGCGGAGCATCCACGACGGCTGTTGCGACGCGAGCTCGGCCGCATCGTTCAGGCGCTCCAGCGCGACGAAGGCCTTCTCGCCTGCCGGTGTGTGGACGATGGCGATGGCGCTCGCGTTGGGGTTGCCGTCGCCGTCGTAGGACGAGAGATCGATCGTCCCCATCGGGTCGCCCGCGGCTGAAAGGATGACTACCTCTGGAACCGAGAACAGGGGAACCCACAGGGAGCCGTCGCTCGCTACCGCGACGTCCTGCGGATCGGACGTGCCGGAGTGGGACGCCTGGTGCACGTTGAACTGCTTTGTGGGCGTCCCGCATGTGGGATCGAGCTCGAAGATGGTGTCGAGGTCGCGCGCGACGAAGAAGGCCCGGCCGGCGGACACCGAGAGCGCGGGATCGGCGCCGAGGTCGACGCGCCCCACCACGGAGGTCACGTCGCCGTCGAGGGCGAGCGCCCCGGTGGCGCTCGACGAGTAGTCGCTGGCGACCCAGAGCGCGTCGGAGGCTCCGCACGCGGACGGCGTGGCGGGGGGCGACGCCGTCCCACACGCGACGAGCAGACCGATGGTCACCAGCAGTGGTGCGGCGCGGACGGTCACGGCCCCTCCGAGAAGCGAGCGCTCACCAGGAACGAGCGGCCCGGGAGCGGGTACTCGTAGTAGTCGCCGATCGGCTCGCGGACCGGCCCGAGCGCTCCCGCGTAGGTCCCGGTGCGGACGTCGAACAGGTTGCGCACGTCGAGGGCGACGCGGACGCCCCGCGCGACGTCGACGCGGAGCCCGGTCGACGCGAGCACGCGCGGCGGGACGCCGATGCTGCCGGCCAGGTCGGCGACCATCCCGCTCACCGCGTCGACCCCGACGCGGGCCACCGCCGGGCCGACGCGCGCCATCGCGTCGGCCACGAGGTCGTTCGTCGGCCGACCGGGCAGGGGAGGTCGTGCGCAGCCTCCGGTCGCGGCCGTGCACGCGGCGTCGTCCTCGGTCGCGAGGCCGGTGTACGAGGCGCGCACTTCGAATGGGCCCGCCGCGGCACGACCGTCCACCTCGACGCCCGCCATGCGCGCGCGCCCGATGTTCGTCGCCTTCGAGCGGCCGTAGGCGCCGGTCGGCACGAAGGTGATGAGGTCCTCCGCCCACGTCCCGAAGCCGACGACTTCGATCGAGACGCGCGCAATGCCCAGGCGTCGCGACGCTCGCGCTCCCGCGTCGACGGTCCAGGCCGACTCGGGGAGCAGGGTCGGATCGCCGATGAAGGCCCCGCGGTCGCCGTACAGCTCGACGAAGCTCGGCGGGCGGGACGTCGCGCCCGCGTGCGTCGCGAGCGTCACCGGCTCCAGCGAAGCCTCGACCCCCACGTGCCCGGTGGGCCTCACCTCTCCCGTTCGCGTGCCGTCGCTCGCGCCGCCCGACCAGCCGTCGACCCGCCCCGACGCCGCCATCGTCACCGGATCGAACGCCCTCCAGTCGGCGTCGACCGCCACGCCCGCCGAGCCTCGCGTCGCCCCCGGGGGCGGGGGCGCGCCCTCGACCAGGCCCGGCGCGAACCGCTCTCCGCTGCCGTCGGCGCGCACCTCCAAGTGCGTCGCGGACGAAGGCCGCCCTCGCCAGCCGACCGAGCCGCCCGTCCCGACGATCGTCTGATCGGCGAGCGTCGGGCCCAGCGCGGGCGACGCGAGCGCGTCGGTCAGCTCCAGACCTTCGCGGCGGCCCCACCCGCGTGCGCTCCACGCGCCGGCGCCGAGCGCGCCGCTCAGCTCCGCCGACACGAGCTCGCGGTCCGAGTCGAGACGGGCGAACGGCGTGGGGCCGAGCACCGTACCCGGGAGCTGCTGCCGGCGCCCCTGCACGAGCGTCGTCACGGTGAGCGCGCCCGGACTGCTCGCCGTCCAGCGCACCGGCAGGGCCCACGACACGAGGCCGTTGACCGCAGCGTGACCGGCGTTCTCGCGCTGGGCGTAGACGTCGTGCCCCGGGCTCGACGCGGTCGGATCCAGGTACGTGAAGTCGTCGTCCGCGCGGGACGCGCTGATCGCGGTGGCGATGCGTCCGCCGCCTTCGAGCGCCCGCACGTCCCCCACCCGGAGCCGTGCTTCGCCGAAGCTGCCCGCGGCGGCCCACACGTCGGTGGACTCGGGTGCGGTGGCCTTCGGAGGCTCGAGCACGAGCGTCCCACCCAGCGATCCGGGCCCGAGCGCCGCCGGGGCGAAGGAGCGGTGGACGGTCGCGACCGCCCCCGGCCAGAGCGGCAGCGTGGCGAGGTCGAGCGTCGGATCGGCGCCGCCGGTGAGCGGGACCCCGGCGAAGACGATCGCGACCTCGGTCGACGACGACCCGCGGACGCTGAGGGTCGTGAACGAATCGTCCGCGCCGTAGCGGCGCACGTGGACGCCGGGCAGGGGCTCGATGAGGCTCGCCGCGTCGGTGAGCTCGCGAGCCGAGTCGCGCTCGGCCGCGGTCGACGCGAAGTTGCCTACCGGGTCGCCGCGCACGATCACCTCCTCGGGCGGCGCGGGGGCGGTCTGGGCCGCCGCCGGGGCGACGACGAGGAGCGAGGCGACCCCCGCGAGGCAGCCGGCGCGCACCCCGCCCTCAAGGCTGTTCGGCGTTGACGATGGCGATGGCGTCGAGGTCGAAGCCGTTGGTGATCGGCCCGGGACCCGCCTCGGGGCAATCCTCCGCCGTCATGTTGACGATGCGCACGAAGCGGGCGTGCGTCACGCCGAGATCGGCGAGGTCGAACGCATCGCCGCCCGCCGTCGCCGGATCGAACGGTGAGATCCCGTTCGTCGGCGACGAGTAGATGATGTGCCAGCCCCCGCAAGATCCGTACGGCGGCTCGGTCCCCGTGCCGTCGGATGCCGACGGATCGTAGGTCGGTGTGCACGGGAAGGTCTGCCACGTCATCCCGTCGTCGCTGACGCTGACCTGGCCGGGCTCCGCGTAGACGCCGCCGGGGTCGCCATCGATCCAGAAGGGGTTCTCGAAGACGATGAAGTCGGGGCCGGGACCATCGACGATGGCGTTGGGAGCGAAGGAGACGACGATGCTCCCGCCGTTGCCGAGCGAGACGACGTCGGTGCTCCCGTGGGTGCTGCCGCCGCCGACCGGTGGTCCTTCGACGATCTGCGGCATCGCCTCCTGGCCGAAGCCCGCGCACGAGCCTGGCGTGAAGGAAACCACGCTGGTGATGAAGCGACTCGCCGATACGCTCGCGTCGCCGATGTCGTAGCTACCGTCGGCGGGGATCGCGCCGCCGTCCCCGGTGGGCGGGCTGCCGCTCTCGGCGAGGTCGTCGCCGCCCCCGCCCGCGTTTTCCATCGTGTGCGAAGCCGACGCGGGCGAGCCGCACCCGCTCGATGCGAGGAGGGCGACGACGCCGGCGGCCAGCAGCCTCGCTCCCGACCCGCCTAGGGCGCGGGCCACAGGGACACCCCACCGAGGAAGCCGCCCGTCAGCAAGAACGGGTTGCTTCCGAGCATCGTCACGGTCCCGGCGGGCACCGCGACGGAGACGACGCTGTAGCCTTCGAAGCCGCCGTCCGCCCCGTAGTTGCTGGTCACACCGAGGAGGTTGCCCACGCCGTCGTAGACGAACTCGTCGGGCGCGTTGGGGATCGCCGCACCGAGCGTCGTCGTGGTGGGGTCCCAGAGGTAGGCGGTGTCGAGCTGGACGATCGCGTGGTGCGCGTCGATGTACGTGAGCCCGCTCGGGAACTGCTGCGCCGTCAGATCGAGCAGCTCCGTCGCCGTACCGGTGCCGAGGTCGACCTGCTCGACCTCACGCTTCGTGAGCGCACCGAGCCCTCCATCGGTGGCGGTGCCGTAGCAGCCGTTGTCGAGCACGAGGAGCCGGCCCGAGGCGCCCGTCGACGGATCGTAGGCAAGGGCCCCCGCGCCGAACGCCGGGCTGAAGCCCACCAGCGGCCAGCCGTTGCCCGCGGCCGAGCCGTTGAGATCGACGAGGGTGTTGGTGGCGGTGTTGATGGCGATGATGGTCGGTGTCGTGCTCGAGCAAAGGAGGTCGTAGCCGTCGTTGACGACGTCGTTCCGGTTGATGTTCCCGAGGAGGACGTAGACGCGCTGCTGCCCCGCGACGTAGACGCCGGCGATGGGCTGGACGTATCCGTCCCCCCCCGCCTGGACCTCGCTGGTCAGGTCGATGGAGCTCGTCGGCACGCCGCCGTCGACCGGGGTGGCGGTGTTGATGACGGCGATGAGGTTCCGGTTGTAGCGGAGCACGTAGGCCTGCGTCCCCGCGCCGACGATGACCGCCTGCGGATCCGAGTACGGCTGCGCGTAACCCGCGTCGGTGAGGTCGTTCATCGCCACGTTCCACGACGACTCGACCATCCATGGCGCCTGGGGCTCGAGCTCCGCGACGATGTCCGTCGACTGCTCGAGCAGCCACGGCGCGGTCGTCCCGACGTAGGCCGTCCCCAGGTAGTCCTGGTAGGTCATCCGCCCGTCGACCACCTTCGACTGCATCCCGAAGGCGACGAGCTCGCTGCTCGACGAGCCGTTGTACGAGAGGAGGAGGCGCGAGGGCGGCGTCGGGCCGGCGTCGGTGACGTCCCCTCCGCCGTCGGCGGGAGCCGCCGAGTCGACGAACATCCCCGCGTCGAACGGTGTGGAGCCGTCGAAGCCGGTGCTCGTGTCGGGCCCACCGTCCTGGTACGGGAGCGCGACGGTGCCCTGGTTGTCGCACGCGACCGCGGCCGTGACGCCGCAGCAGGCGAGCCCCGCCAGGCAAACGAATGACTTTCGCATCGAAATCCTCGAGCCGCGCCTACCCCGGCACGGACATGTTGAAAGGAGCGCCTGCTGGGCCCGGTCTCCGGACTTCCGGGTGTGACGCTTTCGCGTCGCCTCCCTCGGGCCCTTCCCGGAGTCGGAATGACTCCAGTGGCTATGCCCGAGCTCGTCCCCGGTCACCGTGGCGGGGGCCGCGCCGGACTCTCACCGGCTTCCCTGCGACCCAGCACGTGATGGCATCGTCCGGACGGCAACACGCCGCCGGACAGGCCACGAGCGGGGTCTAACCCACCGCGGTGCGCAGTTCAAGGCCGCGTGCGGCGCGCGGATCCGTCAGAACTGCTTCAGGTGCATCTGGTACGTCGTCCCGAAGTCCGGCGTGGGAGTGCCGGTGT